>JAILGV010000034.1 GCA_024696355.1 Solobacterium sp. | reverse complement strand
TGACACACCTGCGGTAGACCGGCGGGGTAACTGCAAAAAAATATATGTTCGCATGAACACCCCCGTATCAGCAATACACGGAACTGATCAGGGTAACGACGGGCAGTCTGTTATGTACCTCAAACTGAATTTTTACGTGATGGGTAGTTTCAATAATTAAGATGAATTACCGATATTTTGCCGTTTTTAGGCTGATTATGACCGAAAAGGGGAAAGATGAAGGAAGATATCAATTTATACGTTGATTATCAGGGAGAGGAAAAAAAAGGGTGAACAATGGGTGTGTATTGCTGCCTGAATCGTTCAGATAATGGGGGGCAGTTATCCTCTGTATGCTCTGCCTATCACCCCTGCAGCAGTTGCGAATATTTCTCTATGCGTAAAAGCAGGGCGGTATACTCCCCTAAACGGATATCTTTTCCAACACTCCGCAGCAATAGGAAAACATATCGCACAAAAGTGCCGGTATGCCCGTGGTGCAGTTGTGGTGCAAACGTGGTGCAAACGTGGTGCAAATGATCGAACGTTTCAGAAACATTGACGGAACATTGAAGATACAGAAAAAGCCGATAAATAAGCCGTTTTTTACATTTCACGAACATTGAAAGAACACTATACGAACATTGAAAAAAATGAGATTCTCCTCACTCGCTCCATATTTCCATGATCCGCATATGTATATGCGGTTTTTTTGTTTTCTGCAGTATCTGCCGTAAAAAAAGATGGAAGAATCCATCTTTGCGGTACGCAGGGAGAAAACGGACAGGCGGCCTCTTATTTGTATATAAGGGGATCGCTGTCATCATCTTTGGTTTTAAACCGTCTTCTCTGCATATATGAGTAATAAAAGGACTGGGGCATTGTTCTGGATTTCTTTTCCGGATCAGGTATTTCTATGATCGTTCTTTTATATGCGTTGATCAGGCGGGTGCCGGAAGGGTGTCTGTGTTCACGGACAAAATCACCGTATTCCTGATGCACATGACCGAAAACCATAAGTGACGGATGCCAGGTATCCATCAGAGTATTAAAGCATTCAAATCCTTTATGCGGCAGGTCCTCCATGTCACCGTATCCTCTGGCAGGGGCATGGGTAAGAAGGATGTCAAATCCGCCGGTGATTTTCAGCGGGGCGGAAAGCATGAAAATCCTTCTGCGCATCTGGGCTTCCGTATACATGTTTTTTCCGGGGTGATAGCGCATTGATCCGCCGAGTCCGAGAATCCGCAGTCCTTTGCACTGATATATTTCGTTTTCGACGCAGATGCATCCTTCGGGAGGCTGGGAGTCATAGATGCTGTCATGATTTCCGCGTACATAGAGAAGCGGAACATTCACCATCGTTACCAGAAACTCCAGATACTTCGGACTCAGGTCACCGGCTGAGAGGATCAGATCGATTCCTTTCAGCGCGGCCGGTGAATAATAATCATAGAGATATGAATCTTCCGTATCACTGATCAGCAGTATTTTCATAGGAGATCGCTCCGATAAACAAGATTTTCGGGAAGGTTTCCGATAATGTTTTCGAGCAGCCAGTTCATGGATATGATCTGTCTGGCTGTAAGGTTTTTATCAGCCGCAACGGCAATACTGCCGCTCTGATCCTTCAGCGGTCCTCTGAAGGGATTCAGCTGCTGATCGATGACTCCGTTTCTGAAGAATTCGACGGTTCTGTGAATATTGGGGTGAAGTGAATCCGAAAGCCTCAGATCTATGACACCGGAGGAAAGGCCGAGCCAGTAGCCTGCCTGGAGATCCTCCGTGCCGCCTCTTTCTCCCTCGTACAGATAATCGGAGATGATCTTTTCATAGAATACAGGCCAGTTCCAGATTACTGTGGAAAGGCTCTGATAATTTCCGCCGGTGATCCGGTAAAGACCGGGAAGAACAGCATCATTCTTTGGCTGATAAAGGAAGGCCAGATCAGCCGGATATGCATCAAGCATCTTCGCTGTATCGTCACCTTCATAAAGCACGACTTTGATATCCGGACGTATCATTGAAACACCGGCCGCAAAAGCATTCAGGGAACTGACCGTCTCAGGCTGATAACTGCCGTGGCGGTAAAGAATGTAATCCTTTTTTGTCAGGAGTGCAGCGAGGATGCCGGTCAGATAGAGCGGTTCATATGTTCTGCCGAAATATGTTCTGATGACATGCGACTCCAGCGGAGCCGAGAAGTTCAGGAACATTGTTTCGGGATGGTCTGCGGCAGCCGCAAGAGTATCCTTCAGAAGATTCTTGCTGGTGGTGATGACCAGATCATGCGTACCGGCTGCTTTGTTCAGCGTTTCCTTTGAGCACAGACCGGAATCAGCCGTAACGATGCCTTCAAAACGCTTGTTGATATACATTCTTCCTGTTTCGTGATCTGCCGCCCAGCTGTCCAGCATACTGTCTCCCTCGTAAAGAAAGGAAATCTTCAGCGGGTGACGCTCGCTGTACTGCGGAATGATCCATGAAAGTCCGAGCGGGCTCCGTTTTGATGAAACCGGTGTTTCCGACAGGGAAGAGCTCTGTCTGGTAAATTCATTCCAGATTCTTTCCGTTCTTGAACGGAGTGTTCTTCTGTCACGGTCAAGAAGACTGTCCAGCGTGAATATTGAGAAATAGAGCAGGAAAGCATCGGAAACATTAACTTTGGCTTTCCGTTTTGATATTTCACTGCAGATCTGCGAAAAGCGGAAAAAGGCTCCCTGCAGATTGCGTGCAAGATCCATCGGCCATGGATGTTCCAGGTCCATTCCGGCTTCCGCAGCCAGCTTTTCGTAACCGCCCCTGATTGTAAACAGGATATTCCATATACCGGTGCATTTCTGGAATGCCGTATATTCTTCATAGAGTCTGCAGCTGTCGGTATCTTCCTTCTGCGGAATAATTCTCGTGACATCAGCCATAATAACCGGTGCCTGCAGATAACTCATGACGGATACACGCTTATTGCCTTCGACAACATAGAAGGACCGCTTGTATTCATAGACTGTAATCGGGTCCCTGAGTCCTTCCTCGATCTGTGAGTCGTACAGTCTTGACCATTTGTATGCGAATTCCGATCCTTCATCCAGCATCGGCATCCAGTTGTCGGAAAAAGCACTGGAACGTGTATCAGTGAATGTTCCCCTGATCATCGATACGGGGATTTCACTTACACCCAGGTAAACCGTGGAAAGGGAACTTACATCTTCTTCAAGAAACGGGAGTGATGATCTTCTGTTCGCTGACTTCAGAGCCTTTTTATATTCTTCAAGAGACATATGACCTCCTTGTATAAAACTGTCTGTTTTTTGTTCTGATGAAATATTGTCTGCTGTGATTAAGTGTCCTTAACTTCGACTTAATCATAACGCGAACTGCAGGCAGAATCATTAATCATTCTTTGAAAGAATTTTCAGATTATTGGCGTGTTATGTAAAAAAGCGTCAGAAATGTTCCGAAAAAGTTTGACACCCGTCTGCAGAGGAGTAAGATAATTACATAAGCAATGAAGAGAAGAGTAGTCGGAGATAACGTCCCAGAGAGTCTTCGCAGGCTGAAAGAAGATACGCGAAAATCCGATGAACATGGTCTTGGAGCTGTATGGTCGAAATGTAGGTCATACCGGGATGACCCGTTACAGTCATAGAGTATAACTGAGAGGATTCAGCGTACTTGAAGAGGAAATGACTGTGAGGTCATTTTGAAGTAAGGTGGTAACGCGTAAAATACTACGCCCTTATAGGGGGCGTAGTTTTGTTTTATAGCATGCCGCGTCAGAAATTCCTTTTCAAGGGGGAAAAGAAACGGAGGAAAAACGCATGAAAAAAACAATCAGACTCGCACTGGCAGCAATTCTCACACTTGGTATTGCCGGATGCTCTTCCGGCAGTGCTGCAGCTACTTCTGAAGCACCGGCCGCAGATGCCGCGGAAGACAAAGTCATTACCGTAGGCGTAAATCCCGTTCCGCATTCAGAGATTATGGAAAATGCAGTTAAGGCTGCTCTTGCGGAAGAAGGCTGGGAACTGAACGTAGTTGTATTTGAAGATTATGTTCTTCCGAACACATCACTTGAAGAAGGCGAACTTGATGCCAACTATTTCCAGACACTCGGCTATATGAAAGATCAGAATGAATCACGCGGGCTGCACCTTGTGGCAGTTGCCGGTGTTCACATTGAACCGATGGGTCTGTATTCCGAAAAATACACCGATTACAAAGATATTCCCGACGGAGCTTCCATTGCCGTTCCGAATGATACCGACAATGAAAGCCGTGCCCTCGATCTTCTGATTGCCAAGGGACTGCTGAACAATCCGGAAGGAAGAACAAACGAATATGTCGCAGATACAGACTTCAACGGAAATGATGCAACAAACCCGCACGGTTATAACATCGTTCTGATCGAAGCAGCTTCTCTGCCGATCAATCTTCCGGATGTAGACGCTGCAGTCATCAACGGAAACTATGCACTCGGTGCTGATCTTCCTGCAAAGCATCCCGCGCTCTTCATTGAAGAGTTCGATGAGGAAACAGCTGTCAGAAGAACGAACTTCCTGGTTGTGAAGGAAGGAAGCGAAAACAGTGACAAGATCGCTGCTCTGATCAAGGCTACACAGTCCGAAACAGTTCAGAAGTTCATTGATGACACATACAAGGGAGCGGTTATCACTTCCTTCGTGGAAGCAGAGTAATTAAGTCTGATATGTTCAGCAGGGCACAGCTCTGCTGAACATTATTCTGTGTTGGAATTACCGGCTAAAGGAGGAATTATGGTTGATATTGTGAATGTGGTCAAAAGCTTCGGGGATCTTGAAGTACTGAAAGATGTGACCATTCATATCAATGACAAGGAAATATATGGAATTATCGGTCAGAGCGGAGCCGGCAAATCCACACTTCTGAGATGCATCAACGGTCTTGAGGACTATCAGTCCGGAGAGATCATCGTCAACGGCATTAAAGTGACACGTGATGACCAGAAACAGCTTCATCAGCTTCAGAAAACTATGGGAATGATTTTCCAGAATTTCAATCTTCTCAACAGGCTTGATGTTTATGACAATGTCGCCCTCCCTATGAAATTCTGGGGAATGAAGACGAACACGCCGGAAGCTAGGAAAAAAATCGAAGGACTGATCAAAATGGTAGGGCTGGAAGACAAAATCCATGCCAGACCGAGAGAACTGTCAGGCGGTCAGAAACAGCGTGTTGCCATAGCAAGGGCGCTCGTTCTGGACCCGAAAATTCTTCTGTGCGACGAAGCAACATCCGCGCTTGATCCGGCAATAACCAGAGGCATTCTTGCTCTTCTGCAGCAGATCAACCGGGAAATGGGAATTACGATTATCGTAGTTACGCATCAGATGGAAGTTGTCAAACAGATCTGCCGGAGGGTTGCCTTCATCAAGGACGGCATGGTCCTTGCGGAGGGAAGACCCGAAGAGCTGTTTGTCAAGCCGGAAAAGGATGTTAAGAAATTCCTGCAGCAGGACAGTGAGCTTCTGCCGCAGACAGGCGTCAACATCCAGCTGTTTTTCACTGACAAATCATCAGATCCCGTCATTACCATGATGGCAAGGGAACTGGACATCAACTTCTCGATATGCTGGGCAAAGCTTGAAGATTTCAGGCACAATGTCTACGGCAGTCTGGTTATCAACGTAAACGAGAAGGACAAGGAAATCGTTGAGGATTATCTCGACAGACAGGGCGTTGCCTGGGAGGTGCTTTGATATGCAGGCCATGATTCTGAAAGCAACACAGGAAACATTGTATATGGTATTCTGGTCAACCGTGTTTTCTGTTATTCTCGGTCTGATACCGGCTGTTATTCTGACTCTTACGGCACCGGACGGACTGAAGCCGAACAAGCCTGTTTATGAAGTTCTCAGCTTCATCGTCAACGTGCTCAGAAGCTTCCCGTTCATTATCCTGATGGTGATCATTATTCCTTTTACAAGACTGGTTGCCGGGAAGGCGATCGGTACAACTGCCGCGATCGTGCCGCTTACCGTTTCGGCTGTTCCGTATGTCGGAAGAATGTTTGAAAACGCACTGCGTGAAACTGATCCGGGCGTTATCGAAGCCGCAAAATCATTCGGTGCCGGTGATATGCAGATTCTTTTCAGGGTATATTTCAAGGAATCCGTGCCGCGTCTGCTCAATGCCGTGGTGATGCTGATTATATCGCTGGTCGGTTATTCGGCAATGGCTGGAACAATCGGCGGCGGAGGCATCGGTGACATTGCAATCCGGTACGGCTATCAGCAGTACAAGGTTGACTATCTTGTCATATGCTCGATTATTCTGATTGCTTTTGTGCAGATTGTGCAGACACTCGGAAACTATCTGTATAAAAAGCTTTCCTGAAATTGAACAGAAAAGTGAAACCGCCTCAGGCGGTTTTTCTTTCGGATTGAGCGCACTGTTGCGTGCTCCGGTTTTCTCAGCATAGAATGAAGGTGTGAGGATCACGTAAAAAATATGAAAATTGTTCTTTTGGGTACCGGCACACCGAATGCCGAACCATGGGCTTCAGGACCTTCATTTGCGGTGATTTCCGGGGGCCGTGCGTATCTGATTGATGCCGGCTGCGGTGTCGTCAGATCATGTACAAATGCTTTTTACAGCGGTATTGAGGAACTCAGACCGCAGAATCTGAATACCGTGTTTCTGACGCATCTGCACAGTGATCATACTGCAGGACTGGCAGATGTCATCCTGACGCCATGGGTTCTGGAGCGGCGTGAGCCGCTTTCGGTTTACGGACCGAAGGGAACGGAAAACATGGTTTCCCATCTGAAAAGTGCATATCAGGAAGACATCGGTTTCCGCATCGGGGGACCGGAGAAGGCAGACAGAAACGGAATCAGAACGGCGGTTCATGAGATCAGTGAAGGCGTTGTTTTTGACAGCAGTGATATGAGGGTCACGGCTGTAAGAGTAAGTCACGGCACGCTTGAGAGCTTCGGTTATGTTTTTGAGGCAGAAGGGAAGAAGGCGGTTTTTTCGGGTGATACAAGGCCTGTGGATCAGATTGCGGCTGCGGCAGAGGGAGCGGACATACTGATTCATGAAGCAGAATATACGGAAGGACTGCAGGAGCGTGATGAAAAGTGGCGCATTTATCACAGCCGGGTTCATACCCTCTCAAAGGATCTGGCTGATATCATGAACAGGGCACGCCCGAAGCTTACGGTTACGGTGCACAGGATTCTTCATCTGAATTATTACGGAGAAGCGCCGGTTCCTTATGAAGAGGTCAGACGGCGGGAGGAAAAGCTTCTTGAGGAAATCCGGGAGGTCAGCGCCTGCCGGGTCATCAACGGGCATGACATGGATGTCTTTGAAATCTGAGGCAGATTGTTATCTGTCTCTTTTTCTGCAAATGAGCATATAATGACGCGTAGAGGAGGAGACATTATGTCCTGTACAACAATTTTAGTGGGTAAGAAAGCGAGTTATGACGGCTCGACAATGATCGCCAGAAACGATGACGGTTTTTATGATGTGAAAAAACTGATCGTTGTGGAACCGAAAGACCAGCCGCGGAAATATAAAAGCAGAATCGGACATCTGGAAATTGAACTTCCGGATAATCCGCTCCGCTATACTTCAACACCGAGTGTTGACGGGGAGCACGGCATCTGGGCTGCCAACGGCATTAATTCAGCAAACGTAGCGATGACCGCAACAGAAACCATCACCAGCAATCCCCGGGTACTCGGTGCCGACCCGTATGTGCGTTATGAGAAAGCAAAATCGAAAAAAGAAAAAGACAGGGCCGGAGGAATCGGAGAGGAAGATCTCGTGGTCATTGTTCTTCCGTATATCACATCAGCCAGACAGGGTGTGGAACGGCTCGGTGCGCTGCTTGAAAGATACGGAACATATGAATCAAACGGAATTGCCTTCAGTGACTGCAGTGAAATCTGGTGGCTGGAAACAATCGGCGGGCATCACTGGATTGCAAGAAGGGTAAAAGACGAGGAATATGTTGTGATGCCGAATCAGTTCGGTATTGATTACTTTGATTTTGATGATGCTTTCGGCGAAAAGAAAGAATTCATGTGTTCTGCAGACATGAAGGAATTCATCGAAAAGAATCATCTTGATCTGAATCTTGACGGAAAAGTGAATCCGAGGAATATTTTCGGATCACATTCAGATGCGGATCATGTTTACAACACGCCCAGAGCCTGGTTCATGGGCCGCTATTTCAACCCGTCAACGTACAGATGGGACGGGGAAAATGCAGATTTTACTCCCGAAAGCGACAATATTCCGTGGTCATTCGTGCCGGAGAAAAAGATCACGGTTGAAGATGTGAAATACATCCTGTCTTCCTATTTCCAGGGAACTCCTTACAATCCTTATGCGAAGAACAGTGAGAAGGCAGGCATTTACCGCTCCATCGGAATTCCGAGAACCGGCGTAATGGCTGTAATGCAGATGAGGGGTTATATGCCGCACGAACTGCAGGGAATTGAATGGATATGCTTTGGCCCTAACGCATTCAATGCGGTTTTCCCTGTTTATGCCAATACTGAAAAGATGCCGAAGTATATTTCGGAAGTGACGCTTGACTGCGACACCTCCAATTTCTACTGGACCAGCCGTCTGATTGCGGCGCTTGCGGATCACAGCTACGGCCAGTGCATTCAGTGGATTGAAAGATATCAGGGTGCTGTTTCTGCGGGCGGACACAGACTGCTGAATGAGTATGATGCAAAAATGACTGAATCAGGCGATTATTCGCTGATCAGGGAAGCAAACGAGGCACTTTGCAAAATGGCGGGAAAAGAGGCTGTAAATGCTCTGAATCATATTCTGCTTGAGTCTTCCAAGGACATGAAGAGCAATTACTCCCGTTCGGACAACTGAGCGGAGTTATTTCGGGAACAGACGGAAACTGCTGCGGATGCGGCAGTTTTTCTGTTATTTTGAAAGACTGTGCCCGTGCTTTTTGTTTCCTGTTAGAATAGTGACAGCAGAAAGGAACAGCAGACAGTGAATTATCCGAAAATCGTTATTACCGAAGAAGGAAAGCATTACCTTGAAAAAGGGCAGATGTGGATGTACAGAAACAATCTGGCTGCGGCGGAAGATGTTCAGACAGGTGATATCGTCTGCATCACGGATGTTCAGGAGAATTATATCGCAACGGGTTTTTATCATGCTTCTTCACATATTGCGGCAAGAATTCTGACGCGGAATCAGGATGAAGTCATTGACAGGGCATGGTTTGAAAAACGGATCAGAATGGCATATGAATTCAGAAAAACAACGCAGAGGGACAATCTGTCAAACTGCCGGATTATTTTCTCGGATGCGGACGGTCTGGGCGGTCTGATCGCAGACAGATACAATGATGTGATTGTCACACAGGTCAGTTCATACGGAATGGATATCCGGAAGGACATGATATACGATGTGCTGCTGGATGTTCTCAGAAAGGACGGACAGAAGATTACAGCCGTATATGAAAGAAATGACATCCGGGCACGTGAAAAAGAAGGACTGAAGCAGTATAAGGGCTTCTGGAAAGAAAAAGGAGAAACGAAGACCGTAATCAGTGAAAACGGACTGCTTCTGAATGTGGATATTGAAAACGGACAGAAGACCGGGTATTTCCTGGATCAGAAATCAAACCGGGTGCTGCTGAGGAATATGTCTTTCGGAAAGAAGGTGCTGGACTGCTTTACTCATACCGGCGGTTTTGCACTGAATGCGGCATACGGCGGTGCTGAGCATGTCACTGCGGTTGATGTTTCGGAAACGGCGCTGCATCAGGCTTATGAAAATGCGGTGCTCAATCATCTGGAAGATCGCTGTGAATTTGTTCAGGCTGACGTCTTTGATTATCTGGAAACGATCAGGGAGGGACAGTTTGACATTATCGTGCTTGATCCTCCCGCATTCACCAAGTCTAGACGAACGGTTGATCATGCATATCAGGGATATAAGCGGATCAACGAAAAAGCAATGCGTGCTTTACGGAACGGAGGCTATCTTGTGACCTGCTCGTGTTCCCGGTACATGGAAACGGCATTATTTGAAAGCATGCTGAAAGACGCGGCAAAGGATGCCGGTGTTGTACTGAAGCAGGTTTCTGTGACCCAGCAGAACAGTGATCACCCGATTCTCTGGACAATGGATGAAACATCATATCTGAAATTCTTTATCTTTCAGATCATATAAAATCAGTATTATCTGCAGTATCCGGATCAGAACAAGCGTCCGGGAAATATGAAAACACGGAAAACATTCATGATTCGGCGGCTTTTAATCTATTGCATGATATAATTGATCAGAACAACATGAGCTTTTGGCTGCGGAGAAGGTGATATTCATGCGTGGTAAATTAAGAAAAGGTAAAAAAGCAAAAAAGGTTCAGCAGTTGTCTCCGGCTGAGATTGAAGCGGCAAAGAAGATGGTTTCTGCAGTACGGTCAGAAGGAAAGACAGATATTATGTCCGAACTTTTGAGTGATGCCTATCGTATGAGTGTCGCGAAAGAGCATGCTGCAGCTGAGAATAAAGAAACGGCGGAAACACCGGCGGCAGGGGAAACTGTGAACTCAGATCCGATCAGTGCCGATGCACTGCCTGAGGAAGAAACTGCTGAAGCAGCCGGACTTCCGGAAGAGTCTGTTCAGGAGCCGGCAGCTGAAGAACCGGCCGAAGAAACGACTGAAGCGGCTGAAGCAGAATCTGAGGGCGCTGTACAGGAAGCATTGCCGGAAGAAGATCTTTCTTCTGAAATCTCTGAAGAACCTGTGCTTCAGGAGAATTCTGAGCAGGCATCGGAAGATGATGAATTTGAAGATCTCTGGAATGACATACAGAAAGAACTGAACGGGGAAACCGAAACGGAACCTGACGGTATTGCTGAGGAAGAGGATAATTCTTCTGCAGTCTCTGAAGAGCCTGCACCTCAGGAAAGCCCGGAACATGAACCGACAGATGATGAATTTGAAGATCTCTGGAATAACATACAGAAGGAAATGAGCGGAGAAACAGAAGCGGAACCTGTCGGTGCCGCTGAGGAAGCACTGCCGGAAGAAGATTTTTCTTCTGAAATCTCTGAGGAACCTGTGCTTCAGGACGATTCTGAACAGGCATCGGAAGATGATGAATTTGAAGATCTCTGGAATGACATACAGAAAGAACTGAACGGAGAATCCGGAGCGGAATCTGATGATGCCGGGGAAACATCAGCTGAAACTGTTTCCGAAATTCCCGAAAGGACTGCTCTTCAGGAAAATTCCGATCAGGAAACAACGGATGAAGAATTTGAAGAACTCTGGAAAAATGTTCAGGAGGAAATGTCTGAAACAGCCGGAGAGTCTGATTACAGCGCAGATGAAACTGCAGCCGGAGCAGATGAGACAGTCATCAGTGACAGCTCTGATCATGAGCCTGCAGCTGAGGAATCTGAAGAACCTGCAGAAAAGACAAGTGAAGAGATAACTGAAATCACAGAATCGGAAGCCGATCATGGCGCAGAAGAAACAGTGACTGAAGCTGATGAGGCTTCAGAGGAAGTCCCGGAAGAGACGGTCATCAGTGAAAGTTCCGATATTAAGCCCGCAGCTGAAGCATTTGACGAACATGCGGAAGAGATCCGGGAAGATCTGAATGAAATCACCGCAGAGGAAATCGATGATATCGATGAGGAACTAAGGCAGGAAACGGAAGGGCCCGCAGAATATGCACCGGAGGGAGCTGAAGAAAATCCGGCAGAAGAAAAACCGGAAGAACCCGGTAATCAAGGCGAGATAACTGTGACTGATGAAGAACTCTGTGAATTTGAAGCACCGGAGAGCATTTATGAAGCAGAGGAAGAAGTACAGGCAGAAGATATCGTTCTGAAAGATGTAACGGCAGATCTGGCCCGGGATAATGCCGAAACTGCACAGGAAGAGCAGGAACCTGAAATGATTCAGAAGGCGGAAGATATTCCGGAACTGAAGGAAGCACTTGTAAAGACACCTGTGAACATACCGGCTGCACCGAAAGCAGAACCGGCACCGGTTAAGACAGAGCCGGAAATACCTGTCAGGCACGGTTACTGGATTCATGAGAAGAAATTCGCTCCCGAGAGCGTAAAGGGCTTCTTCTATCTGAATTCATGCTGCTGCAGCAACTGCGGCTACCGGGTAAATACCGAACGAAGCATCTGCCCCGGCTGTAAGAGCAGGATGGATGCCCCTGTATTCAAACTGTAATAACGGAAAGACTGGTCCTCGGATCAGTTTTTTCATGGCACGCAGAAGGATACTTCCGGCATGTGCAGTATAATGATGATGTGGAAGAGAAAAATCGGATTTATGCAGCCATCGATCTGAAATCATTCTATGCATCCGTGGAATGTGTTGAGCGCGGCCTTGATCCTCTGAATACGAATCTTGTTGTGGCTGATGAGAGCAGAACCGAAAAAACAATCTGTCTTGCGGTATCTCCGTCATTGAAGGCATACGGAATCAGCGGAAGGGCCCGTCTTTTTGAAGTGGTGCAGCAGGTCAGGAAAATTAACAGCCGGAGACAGCGGATCATTAACGGAAATCAGTTCAGAGGCAGTTCATATGATGACAGAAAACTGAAGGAAGATCCCTGGCTGAAGCTTGACTATGTAACTGCCGAGCCGCGGATGGCGTTTTATATCCAGTACAGTACAAAGGTTTATGATACATATCTGAAATATGTATCACCGGAGGATATCCATGTATACTCCATTGACGAAGTGTTCATTGACCTGACCGATTATCTGAATACTTATCAGATGAGTGCACGTGCACTGGTGATGAAGATGATCAGGGATGTGCTGCAGACGACAGGGATTACCGCTGCGGCGGGAATCGGTACGAATCTGTACCTTGCCAAGGTTGCAATGGATATTGTCGCAAAGCATATTCCGGCAGATGAAAACGGCGTCAGGATCGCCGAACTGGACGAAACCGAATACAGAAAGCAGCTCTGGACACACCGTCCGCTGAGGGATTTCTGGAGAGTCGGCAGAGGCTATGCGGCCAAACTGGAGGCAAACGGTCTTTATACGATGGGCGATATTGCAAGATGCTCCATCGGAGGTGATATGGATTACCTGAATGAAGATCTGCTTTACAGGCTGTTCGGTGTCAATGCCGAACTGCTGATTGATCATGCCTGGGGATATGAACCGTGCACAATCAGAGATATCAAGGCATACAGGCCGGAGAATAATTCCATCAGCACTGCGCAGGTCCTGCAGAGTCCTTACACTTATGACACGGCAAAGATTGTTGTCAAGGAGATGTGCGAGGCAGTTTCCCTTGATCTGACGGAAAAAAGACTGATCACGGATCAGATTGTACTGGGAATCGGATACGATTCGTCCTGTCTGGATGAAGAAGATTCACCTTATTCGGGAGAAGTGACAAAAGACTGGTACGGAAAATCTGTACCGAAACCCGCACACGGATCGGTAAAGCTCGAACGTCAGACCTCAAGTACAAGGATGATTACGGAGGCAGTTATGAAGCTGTATCGGAAGATTGTGAATGACCGTCTTCTGATCAGAAGAATCCATATTACGGCAGCCAATGTTATTCCGGAAGATCAGGCAAGGGAAAAGACTTTTGAGGTGCTGGATCTGTTTTCCGACTATGATGCCGTCCGCAGGGAGGAAGACCTGAAGGAAGAGGAACTGGAAAAGGATAAGCGGATACAGCAGGCACTCGTGCAGATAAAAAAGAAATACGGTAAAAATGCGGTGCTGAAAGGAATGGACCTGGAAAAGGGAGCCACTGCAAAAGACAGAAACAAGCAGATCGGAGGGCATAAAGCATGAAGGAAGACAGCCATCGCTATGATGACATTCTGATGCTCAGCCATCATGTCAGCAGGCGGCACAGACAGATGTCCATGTCGGAAAGAGCAGCTCAGTTCTCACCTTTTGCAGCACTGACCGGTTATGATGCAGCGGTCCGGGAAACAGCAAGAAGCACTGAGGAAAAAAGAGAACTCAGCGAAGAAGAAAAGCAGATTCTGGACCGGCAGGTATATCTGCTGACGGAAAATGCCCGGCAGAAACCGGCAGTCGAGGTGACGTATTTTAAACCGGACGGTCTGAAGGCAGGAGGCAGTTATGTCAGCTGTTCTGGCCGGTTCAGAGGCATCAATACGGAAAAAGGCCTGCTTGTCTTTGAGGATAAGACAGCAGTGCCTCTGTCCGACATCATGTCGATACAGACCGATCTTCCGGAGATTTCCGACAGTCAGGGATATGAGGACTGAGGGAAGGGATCATATTATGTTTTTTGCGGTCAAACGGAAACCGCACAGCACAGGAATTCTGTAAAATATAATGCACAGGCAGTTACCGCAGATGTATCTGCTGATATATTAATAGTATGGAACTCAGGGAATATTACAGTAAGAAAGCGGCAGAGGTTAAATCTCTGATCAGCGGAACGGAAGAAAAGCCGTATATGATTGCCATTGACGGCAGATGCACTGCCGGCAAAACAACGTTTGCATCGTTCCTCGCGGAGGAACTGAATGCATCTGTTGTACATATGGATGATTTCTTTCTTAGGATGCATCAGAGAACAGCCGAAAGATATTCCGAACCCGGGGGCAATGTGGACAGGGAGCGCGTCAGGGAGGTTCTGAGAGAACTCAGACAGAAAAAAGATGCATCTTTCCGGATGTTTGACTGCACAGTAATGGAACTCGGGGATGAAAAAGTAATTCCTTACAGGGATGTGATTATTGTGGAAGGTTCTTACAGCCAGCATCCTTATCTGCAGGATTTCTACAATCTGAAAATCTTCCTTGACGTTGATCCGGAAGTACAGCAGAAGAGGATTCTTCAGCGGAACGGGGAGGAAAAACTCAGGGTATTCAATGCGAAGTGGATACCGTATGAGGAAAAATACTTCAGTGCATTTCATATCGGAGAAAACAGTGACTATTATCTGAACACTGCAGAGGAAGCAGATTAATGAAAGGTGAAGGAGAAAACATGGAGAAGAGTTTTGCAAAAGAAATGCCGAAGCTTGGCTTCGGACTCATGCGTCTTCCGAAAGAAGACGGAAAGATCGACGTAGAGCAGACAAAAGTGATGGTCGATATGTTTCTGGAAGCAGGAATGAAATACTTCGATACTGCCTATGTCTATACCGGAAGTGAGGAAGCAACAAGAAAAGCCCTGGTCGAGCGCTATCCGCGTGACAGCTATTTTCTGACAAGCAAGCTGAATGCCGGAAGCTGGGCGGCAGCCAATGAAGCGGAAGCCAAGAAGCAGTTTGAAATATCGCTTGAAAGACTGGGAACAGATTATCTGGATTTTTATCTGCTTCATGCTCTCAGCAAAAACAACGTACAGTTCTATGAGGACTACGGTATCTGGGATTATGTCAGAAAACTGAAGGAAGAAGGAAAAATCAGGCATTACGGTTTTTCATTCCATGATACGCCGGAGCTTCTGGAGGAAATCCTTGAAAAGCATCCGGATGCTGAATTTGTTCAGCTGCAGCTGAACTATGCGGACTGGGATGCACCTGCAGTGCAGTCACGCAGATGCTATGAAGTCTGTGTAAAACATAATAAGCCGGTGGTTGTCATGGAACCGGTAAAGGGTGGTACGCTGGCGGCTCCTCCTCAGGTGGTCGCGGATCATTTCAAAGCTGCAGACCCTGATGCTTCGGCAGCGTCATGGGCAATCAGATTTGCAGCCAGCCTTGAGAATGTCATGGTTGTACTGAGCGGAATGTCCAATATTGAGCAGATGGCGGATAACCTTTCCTATATGAGGAACTTCAGGCCGCTGAACGGCGAAGAACAGCAGGTTATTAAAAATGCCCAGGATGCCCTTGCCAGCATCCCGAGCATTCCGTGCACGGAATGCAGATACTGTGTCAAGGGATGTCCGATGAAGATTCAGATTCCGGATATTTTCTCCGCAGTGAACAGAAATACGATTTACAGCCAGTTTGAAAGGGCAAAGAAGGAATATGAGTCTGCCTGCAGGGATGATCACAGTCCTGCCGGCGCCTGCATCAAATGCGGTATGTGTGAGGATGCATGTCCTCAGCATCTTCCGATCAGGGATCTGCTTGAAGAGGCAGCTGCTCTGTTTGAGTCCTGAGATACAAACCGGATATACGAAAAAGAAGATGCATCTGCATCTTCTTTACTCATTTTCGTAATAGAGAACCTTGTTCAGCGCCGCTCCGTAGAACAGGATCAGCATAATAAAGCGCAGCCACATCAGAATCAGGAACAATGCGGCAAGAGAACCGTAGAGGGAGAATTTCCATATCCGGGGCATTACAAGCGAAAAGACCGCAGAAAACAGATACCAGATGACAGCCGTGAATACGGTGCCGGGGATCTGTTTTTTTATCGGACGCCTGCCTCCGGGAAGATAGGTATATGTCAGAAGCAGGATGAGAGCTGACAGAAGAATCGTCACCAGGCCGCTGATCTGAAGGATGGAATCGATATGCTGTGCTATGATCTCAAGACCTAATCTGGATGACAGAGAAAGAACAAGTGTCTTGATTGAATCGGAAAGCATCTGGAACAGCAGCATGGCAGGAATCATGATGATAAACAGGAATGTATACAGAAGGGCGATCAGCTTGCTTCCTTTGCGGGCAGGATTGACGGTGATTTTTTTCAGCCCTTTCTGAATTGCCGAAATGCCTGCCGAAGCAGACCAGAGCGTTGTTACGGCAGTAATACTTGCAAGAAGACCGCTTGACTGGGATTTCATGTTTACAAGCAGGGAGGTGACCATGGACTTTACTTCCTGGATGTCAGGAATAAAGTTGAACAGGAATTCAATGAAGTTTTCGGGGGAATATCCCGGAAGCATATTGAATACTGCCAGTATGAGCATCAGAAAAGGAAATGATGCGGTGATAATAAACAGAGCAGCGTAGCCGGCATATACATCCATGTCGTTTTTGCTGCATTCTTTTACCATCTTTGCCACAATATTAATGATTTTTTTCATGAACGGCTTCCTCTTGAAAATAGTATAAAACACCGCAGGGATAATGGACCCGTAAAAAATCAGAAACTTCAGCGGGCATGATCTGCATGCGGACAGTATTTTTTCTTTATAATCAGTTTCGGAAGGTGAATTATGAAAGGAAAAGCACTCTTTTTTGACATAGACGGGACTCTGGTTGATTATCCGCACGGAATCAGAAGTATCCCGGAAGGGGCACTGGAACAGATGCACCGGCTGCGGAATGAGGGGAATCTTCTGCTGATTGCGACAGGCAGGCCTTATGCAATGATGTCAGAGCCGGTGTTTTCATTTCCTTTTGACGGCTTTGTTTCCATGATGGGCGGTCTTGTGGACATTAAGGGCAGAACCATCAGCGAGGTACGGTTCGGATTTGAGAATGCAAAGGAACTGATCCGTCAGCTGGAGGATATCGGATGTCAGCTGCTGTTTGAAACCGCACGTGAATGCTATGCGCGTCCGGAATCAGATGAACTGCTGAAATTCTGCGGGCTGTTTGGTTTTGCGGATGTTGTATGCACTGATTTTGACATGGATGATGTCGCCGAGAGGCTTCTGAAAATCGAGATTGCCGGAGCTCCTGAAGAAATGAGCAGGAAAATCAGGGAGACGGTTTCGGGCCGTTTCGGATATGAGATCGTCTGCAGCAGAGAATTCGGGGATTCATTTGATATTTTTCCTCCGGGTATCAGTAAGGCGGCAGGCATAGAAAAAGCAATCAGTTATCTTAATATCAGACAGGAGGATACCTTTGCTTTCGGCGACAGTGCCAACGATATCCAGATGTTCAGGTTCTGCGGCACCGGCATAGCAATGGGAAACGCAGTGCAGGAGCTGAAAGACTGTGCAGACATAACCGCGGAGCCTGTATGGGACAGGGGACTGGAAAAGATTCTGAAGAAGCTGTAGTGTTCATGCCTGATTTGAAACATTAAATTGCTGCC
>JAILGV010000005.1 GCA_024696355.1 Solobacterium sp. | reverse complement strand
GTATTCATGCGTCTCAAGATACTGCATTCCCTTGGCAACACATCCTTTGTCAATGCAGAGATCTCTGCTGATATCGTCCTGGCTGCATTTTGGATTTCTTGAAATAAATTCAATCATTTCAAGGGTATTGGCAGTAAATTTGCGGCGGGTACTGAGTCTGCTGTATGCGGCATCCCAAAATGATCTGTCAATCAGATCAATGCCGTACATAAGTGAGGCAGAGCCTGTTGAGATTTTGCATTCTGCATTTTTTTGCTTCATACTGTGCTCCTGGAATAATAATAAAAACGGTTAGAAGAAAATGAAGATATTTTAACTTTATCATTTTAGCACAAACGTGATTGCAAAACACCAAAAAACTCATTTGTGACGGTGAATAAGCATTATAATTCTGCTGTTTTTATAAAACGGACATAAAACCGAATATGTACAGGAAATACGATCTATAATGAAACGGGATGCCGGCAGGGCATATACCTCGTTTTATCTACAGGAAAAGGAGCGGAAAAATGAGTTTAACAGTTAATTTGTACTATACGGGAAAAGAAGGAAATGCAAGGAAATTTGCCGAAGAAATGGAAAGCAGCGGAACTGCAGACAGAATCAGAGCGGAAAAGGGAAATCTGAGGTATGAATACTTCATTCCGCTGAATGATCCGGAGACCGTCCTGCTGATCGACAGCTGGGCGGATCAGGAAGCACTGGACGTACACCACGCTTCCCCGATGATGGGCGAAATTGCTGCGCTCCGCAATAAATATGACCTTCATATGAAGGCAGAACGCTATGTATCCGATGAAGGCGGCTTCTCTGCCCATGACAGGTCGTTCATCAAAGAATGAGCGGACTGCAGACAGGAATCACTGATAATATATCCGAAGGTGAAGTGATATGCTGGTGATTGTATTCCTGGTTTCACTGATTCCGGCGGTCGTTTTGTATTTCTGGATGAAAAACAGGATCAAAGATGATCCCGAATATAGAAATACCTGCAGAAAGGCACTGATTAAGGGTCTGCAGAGCACATTGATTACAGTGCCCATATCATTTGTACTGAATTTGCTGGCAGCGGCTGTTATTAAAGACCATCAGTCCCTGCTGTATGTGTTTGTTTATAATTTCTTCGTTCTCGCTTTTTCGGAGGAGTTCAGCAAGATGTTCATGATGCTGAAACTGAAAAAGAAATCCCGTCCCTGGTCATGGATGGAAACAACGGTTTTCATGACGGTTACCGGCATAGGCTTTGAACTGCCGGAGTCGCTTGTATACGGCTTTATGACGAATGCAATACAGATGCTGGTCAGAGGCGCGACAATGATGCATGCGGTATTCGGCATGATCATGGGATACTTTTACGGCAAAGCGGAATACACGGGGAAGAAGATTTATTATGTTCTTTCGTTTGTGCTTCCGTGGCTCATGCACGGCGCATATGATTTCTCGCTGCAGGATCAGGCAGGCAGGCTGAATGACTTCCTGCTGTTTCTGCCGCTGATTATTGTGATCATCAATATGGCTGTTCTGTTCGGAACAGTCAGGTTTATGCGCAGGGAAAGAAACAGCCCAAAATATACAGCTGCGGCAGGACAGTGATATTTCCGCAGTTATGCATGTATTATTCAGGCTGTCCGTTCCTGAAATAGATTTCCTTCAGGGACTGCGGCATGGATTCAAACATCATGCGTATGGCAGTTTCTGCGGGGGTTGCATGATCCGTCAGAATCCATTCTTTTGACATGCATACTGCGCCGTAGCAGTAAAGACGGATGCTGAAGGCAAGCTGGGTGCTCAGTCTGTCTGTTCCGAGACTGATTTCCGCAATTCTCGAGTATTCTCTGACAAAGTATTCCAGCATATATGTCCACAGTGCATTCTGTGAATTATCATCATATGCACGCCTGTAAAAAGTGATTTCGTTTTTCATTCCCTGCAGGCTTTCAGCGGCCTCTTTTACGCTGATGACATTGGTTTCAAATGCCGAATGATAGAAAATCCAGGCTACCAGTGCGTATTTGTCTTTGAAATGATAATAGAAAGTTGACCTGTCGATTTCCGCTTCCCTGCAGATCTCAGAAACGCGGACCTTATCGAGAGGTTTTTTCTTCATGATTTCCTTCATTTTTTCTGCAATCAGAAACTTCATCCTGTCTGCCATATCTGCACCTCTTTTTCAACAAAATAGCATAAATGACGGAAATTTCAACATTACTGTAATTTTGTCGGATAAAAGTAACTCACTGCTGTGACATGATACAAATGAATACAGCTGCCGCCGGAAAAACACAATCAATAACTGTCGGAATTATTTCAAAGTTTAAGCAGAACGAAGGAGTACAGGAAAAATGGCATTTGAAAAATTATTAAGTCCCGTCAGAATCGGAAACGTCACGATCAGAAACAGAGTTGTTATGGCACCTATGGGCGTGGGATTCGCCCCGGGTGAGAACAGAATCAATGATATTTATGTCAAATACTTTGAAGCCAGGGCAAAGGGCGGCCAGGGTCTGATTACAACGCCGGTTGCGACGGTTGATGATACAACCTGCGGAATCGCCGAGCCGGGTGCTTTCAATCTGACAGAGCCGGAAGATGCGGAAGGAATCCGGCGCATAACGGAGGCCTGTCATAAATACGGCGCTAAAGTTTCGGTGCAGCTCTGCCATCCGGGGCGTCAGTCCATGACGTTCTGGAATCACGGCCAGCAGCCGGTGGCACCGAGTGCGGAACCGGAAAATGAATATCTGCAGATGCCGCGCGAATTAAGTGCCGATGAAATTCATTCGATTGTTCACAAATTTGCAAAATCCGCATCCTTTGCCGTACAGGGAGGCGCCGACGGCATCGAACTGCATGCAGCGCACGGATATCTGATCAATGAATTCCTGAGTTCCCGTGCGAATCACCGTACGGATGAATACGGGGGATCCTTTGAAAACCGCATGCGTTTCCTGAAGGAGATTATGGAAGAAGTGAAGGCAGTGCTTCCGGATCATGTTTTTCTTGCCGTGCGCATGAACGTCATGGACGATGTGGACGGGGGAATCACGCTCGAAGAAGGAAAGAAGATGGCAGAATACATTGAAAAGCTCGGAGCTGATGCCATCAGTTTCAGTGCCGGAACGTATTCCTGCAAATTCACGCTGATCGAGCCGCAGTTATTCGAAGAAGGATGCCGCACATCCTGGCTCAGGGAAATGAAGAACACAGTCCATGTTCCCGTCATCGCAGTCAACCATATCAAGCGGCCTTCCTTCGCTGAACAGATGCTGGAGGAAGGACTGTGTGATCTCGTAGGCCTCGGCAGGCAGATGATGGCTGATCCTGAATGGACAAATAAGACGGCAGAAGGAAAAGCAGACCAGATCCGCTACTGTATTTCCTGCGGAGCCTGCATCAACTGTTCGGGAAGAGGAGAAATGCTGAAGTGCTCCGTCAATCCCGTCATGTCCAAAGAGACGGTATATACTGATGAGTCATTCAGGAAAGACGGCGGGGGAAGAAAGGTTGTCGTTATCGGCGGAGGTCCGGCAGGACTTGAAGCGGCTGCACTTGCGGCAAAGAGAGGCTTCTCTGTTACCCTGTTTGAGAAGACCGGAAGAACAGGCGGCTGCTTTGATCTTCCCAGAACCGCTCCGGGCATGGAGAAAATGGGTTGGTCGGTTGATTCCTTTACCGCAAGGGCTGTTGCGGAAGGTGTGCATATCGTGTACAACACAGAAGTGAAGGATGCGGAAATGATTAAGGCACTGCATCCGTATGCCGTAATTCTGGCATCAGGAGGAAAGCAGATTTCCCTGCGTCTTCCGGGAATCGGAAGACCGCATGTTGTGCAGGCGGCGGATGTCTATCTGAATCCGGATGATTACAGAGACAGAAAGGCTGTAGTTATCGGTTCCGGTTTTACCGGTCTTGAAGCTGCGGAACTTCTGGCTGAAAAGGGAAATGCGGTCCGTATCTTTGAACTTGATGATGAAATCGGAAAGAGAATTGAAGGAGACGGATCAGTCAAGAACAAGGCGGCGCTTCTTGAGCATCTGAATGCGCTGAATGTGTCCATGCATCCGTCCATGAATACTGTTGAAATTACTGAAACAGAAGTTAAGGCAGTCAATCTGGCTTCCGGGGAAACAGAAGTCTATGAGGCAGACCTTGTTGTACAGGCATTGGGATACCGGCCTGATTCATCTCTTGAAGAATGTCTCAGGGATACAGCGGAAAAAGTGCTGATGATCGGAGACTGCACAGGCATCGGCAATATTATCGGTGCAACTTCAGACGCTTATCAGGCCGTCTGGAACCTCTGAAAAAAACAAGAAAACCAACCGTGTGCTGTTTGGCTCAGGTTGGTTTTTTAGTTATTACCGGTCAGTTTCAGAGACATTCTCCGTTTGATGCAATGACCCTTCTGTACCAGTCAAAGGAGTCTTTCCTTCTTCTTTCCAGAGTTCCTTTTCCTTCGTCATCCAGATCAACATAGATGAATCCGTAGCGTTTGTTCATCTGACCGCTGGCAGCACTGATTTCATCGATGCATCCCCAGCTGCAGTAACCGAACAGATCCACACCGTCTTCAATTGCTTCTTTCGCTGCTTTGATATGCTCCCTAAGGTACTCAATGCGGTATTCATCATGAATGCTTCCGTCTTCTTCGATTCTGTCAACAGCACCCAGACCGTTCTCAACAATAATCACCGGGATCTGATAGCGGCCGTAAATTTCATTCAGGGCATAGCGCAGACCTGCCGGGTCCATGGCCCATCCCCATTCACTGTACTGAAGATAAGGATTCTTTGCGCCCATTGTGAAGTTGCCGCCGGAAGTTTCATATTCTGTCTGCACCGTGCAGCAGGAACTGGAATAGTAGGAGAAGGAGAAGAAATCGACTCTGCCTTCCTCAAGTTCCTTAAAGTCATGTTCCTCTGTTTTCAGCGTGACGCCTTCTCTTTTAAGAATCTTTCCGGCAAAGTGCGGATATTTTCCTCTGACCTGTGTGTCAGCGGTGTACCAGTTCAGCCACTGTGATGTCTCAGTCTGCTTCATGTTGTCGGCGGGAGAGCAGGTCAGAGGATAGTTCACTGCGTATGCAATCATGCACCCGACTTTGTTTTCGGGATTGATTTCATGTGCTTTCTTTACCGTGTGTGCGCTGGCAAGCAGCTTGTGATGCAACTGCTGGAAGGTTTTCTGCGCTCTTTCCCTCCTGCCGGCTGTTCCCTGAATCCAGTCCAGAAACATGACGGAGTTGTTCAGTTCGTTGAAGGTCAGCCAGTATCTGACTTCGTTTCTGTATTCTCTCAGAACGGTTTCTGCATAGTGATCAAAGTAATCGATCATGCGCCGGCTGTTCCAGCCTCCGGCTTCATTGATCAGATATACCGGATCTTCGCTGTGCCAGATCGTTACCAGCGGTTCAATGTTGTATTTTCTGAGCTCCGCAAATACATTGTGATAGAAGGCAATTCCTTCGGGATCGGGAAGTTCTTCATCGCCTCTGGGAAACAGCCGTGACCACATGATGGACATGCGGAATACTTTGAATCCCATTTCCGCAAGCATTGCGATGTCTTCCCTGTAATGATGCACGAAATCGGCCGCAGAAAGATTCGGATAGTATTCTCCGTCCAGGAGGACCATCTTCGCCCCTTCCGGAAGATCCTGAGAGAACATCGGATATCGGCCTACGGTGCCGTCGGCGTAGCGTACAGTAGTCATGCGCGGAGCGTTTTTTGTCCCGGCAGTATTGACATCATTGAAATTAAGGCCGCGTCCGGGATATCCTCCCTCAATCTGCATGGCACTGGTGGCCCCTCCCCAAAGGAAGTTTTTTGGAAACTGTTTCATCGCTGTTCTCCTTTATGTCTGTACCTGCCGGACGGAGAACTTCCGCCCGGCAGACAGTGTTAGTATTATTATCTTTCTTCGTCCTTATACAGTATAAGCATGCCGATCAGCGCCAGAGCAAATCCGAGAGCGACGGAGATGCATCCGTTGACAAAGTTGGCAGTTGTCAGACCTGAGAAGCAGAGGAAGGAACCGACTACGGGCAGGCCGAAGGTAAGACCGATGACTGCTGTGTGTGTCAGTCCGCAGTAGAATCCGCCGGCAGCGCATGCGGCCAGTTCGATTGCCAGTGCTTTTTTGTTTCTGAACAGAACACCGTAGATTGTCGGTTCGGATACTGAACCGAGCAGCTGGGATGTCAGTGCGACAAGGCCTGTTTGTTTCTCGTCTGCGGATCTTGTCTTGATGATGTAGCCGAGATCGATTCCGACCAGAACCATGCCGTAAATTGCCATGTAAGGGAAGTACAGGAAGTCAGTGCCTGTCTGGGTATAGACGGCGAATGTCGCCAGGAATACCGGTCCGCCGAGTCCGAACGCAACCATGAAGACATACAGCGCACATACCAGCGCACCTTCCAGCCAGCCGGCATGCTCACTCAGCATCATAACGACATTTGCCAGTCCAGTACCGAGCCACTGTCCGACCGGACCGAGCACGCATAAGCCGAGAACTGTCATGACAGCTACCGTGCATGTCGGGACCAGAATGGTCTTCAGAACAGCGGGAATGACTTTATTGAGGAATTTTTCCACATATACCTGCACGGCAACGATCAGAATGATCGGCAGGAATGAGGAACTGTAATCAATCAGAGTCATCGGGAACAGGCCGAATACTTTGAACGGCTGTCCGGCAGCGACAACACCGGAAACTGCCGGGGACATCAGGATCGCCGCAAGGACAATGGAAATAATTGTATTTGCACCGAGCTTCTGGGAGGAACTGTATGCCAGCAGGAACGGAATGAAGTATGTGATTGCATTTCCGATCCCGTCCAGAAGAACATACAGGTCACTTTCCGGAGCGGCCCAGCCGAGAAGTGTAGGGCCGAGGATTGCAGAAAATGATTTGAACATACCCATGACGACGAAGGCATAGACAACCGGTGAAATACATCCCGTGACTGCTTCGAACAGGGTATTCAGTACAGCCCTGAAGCCTTTTTTCTGATCGGCGTCCAGATTTTCACGGATCTTTTCTTCTGCCCTGAATCCGCCTGCCTTAATGAAATCCTGATAAACGTCATCGACTGCAGGTCCGATAATGACCTGTACCTCACCGGCATTCTTCTGGATTCCCAGGACACCGCTGATCTTTTTAATTTCATCGAGGGTATCAACTGCTTCATTTCTTAATCTGATTCTGAGTCTGGTTGCACAGTGGGCAACGCTGGCGACATTATCCTTTCCGCCGGCAAGCTCCAGGATTTTCATTACATCAACTTTTTTTGCCATAATAACTTTCTCTTCCCTTTACTTTAACTTTTTTTTAAACAGTCTGCGCATGATTGTTTACAACTACATTTTAAAAAGTTGCCGCAGGGCATGATATGACATAACCATATTACTTTATTGACCAAATCACAGATTATTGTTTATGATTTGCGGGGAAGGTGATATTTATGGAACCGATGCAGCTGGAACAGAAACTGAGGACATTGTCCGACAGTGAACATCGTTATCAGAAAGGCTACGCTGACGAAAGAGCAAAGCGATATCCGTGGGTACAGATCGGCGGACAGCCGGTCATGAAGTTTTCATATGAAGATATTTCAAAGGAAAGCAACGGAATTCCGTTTCTTGTAAGAAAGCATTCGCGGTTCCGGGATTATCCATTTCACATTCATGACTGGATCGAGATCACCTACATGTATTCCGGCAGCTGCACACAGATCATTGAAGGAAAAAGGTATGAGATGAAGACAGGTCAGCTGATCCTGATGGCTCCGGATACGGTGCATACCATCGAAAAGCTCGGTGAGGATGACATCCTGATCATGATTTCAATCGGTCAGAAGAATCTCACCAACAATTTCTTCAACCGTCTGTCCTCCGGAAGTATTGTGACCAGCTTTTTCATCAATGCGTTTACAGAATCGCATAACCGTGACAGCTTCTTCCTGTTTCATTCAGAAAAGAGCAGACGCCTGAGACTTTTTATTACCGAGTTTCTGTGTGAATGGTATGATCCGTCCGTAGCTTCCGATGAAATTCTGAACAATATGTTTTCACTGATTATAGCTGAACTTGTCAACTGCCTGCAGGCGGCTGACAAGTCGGAAAACATTTATAAAAATGATTATATCGTTCCTGTTCTGCAGTATATTGAAAACAATTACCGTACATGCACTCTGAGCGAAGCTGCGGACCTTTTCAGTCTGAATCCCAATTATCTTTCCAATGTGCTGAAGAACCATACCGGATATACATTCAACGAACTGGTACAGGTGGAACGTCTTTCCGCCGCGGAAAGACTCCTGCTGAATTCCGACCGCAGCGTTACCGATATTGCTTCACTGGTCGGTTATCAGAATATGAGTTTCTTCTACAGGATTTTCAAAAAGAAGAACGGGTGCCTGCCCGGTGATTACCGCGTACAGGGGAAAATATAAACAAAACAGTCAGGAGGAGAATAAATTATGAAGAACTATTATCTGCAGTATGATGTCCCGGTGACAGATGAACAGCTGGAAAGGATCAGAAGCTTTTCAACGCCGGAACTGTGCGACGGTGCCGGACTGTTTCATACAATGGACGCGGGTATCCGTCAGAGAATCGGTACGGGAATTATTGCCGGCCGTGCGGTTACGGTGGATGTGCCTTCCGGGGAAGGCGCAGTCATTGCGGAGGCAGTTCTTCAGCTGAAAAAGGGGGATATCCTTGTGATTGCCGGTCACGGAAACTGTGACGTTTCATACTGGGGAGATCACCGCAGCATCTGTGCGGCTCTGACCGGTGCGGAGGGTGTTGTCATTGACGGGGCATTCCGTGATGCAGAGGGATGTGAAGATGCAGGTTTTCCTGTCTTCGCCAGAGCCCTGACAAACGGCTCGGCGCAGAAGTCAGGTGCCGGGGCAGTCAATGTGCCGGTCAGCTGCGGCGGTGCAGCCGTGCTTCCGGGTGACGTGATCGCTGCGGATCAGAACGGCATCATCGTACTGCGCCCTTCGGAAGTGGAACAGGTGATGGAAAAAGCCCTGCGCAAACGGCAGGCGCAGGAGGAAACACTGCGCGAAATGAATGAGACGGGCAGAATTATCGTGAAAATCAGGTCAAAAAAAGGATAAAAGAAAAACGGCCGCAGGCTCTGAAGTTCAGAATCTGCGGTCATTCTTTTCTCTGCAGTTTTTCAGCCGATGAAAAGACAGAAGATCACCGGTATGAACAGAGCCGGCAGGTAATTCAGGGTCCGGAAATCTTTGATCTTCATGATGGAAAGTCCTGACATTGCAATCAGAAATCCGCCGACAATGGAAATCTCGGTCATCATGACATCCGTGATAAAGCTTCCCAGAAGCAGTGTGAGAAGGTAGATTGATCCCTGCCAGAGAAACAGAATGCCGGCGGTCAGTGCCATGCCGACTCCGTAGGTTGTGCCCAGTACGGCTGATGTGACAAAGTCCAGCGAGGCATTTGTAAAGAGATAGGTATGATCCCCGTAAAGAGCGCTCTGCACGGGACCGAGAATCGATAATGTGCCGATGCAGAAAATCAGGCATCCGGTGATGATTCCCTGCCCGAGGTCTGCACTTGAGGATGTTTTCTGCGTGAGTCTTGAAACACGGCCGTCCAGATCCAGCAGGGTTCCGATAACGCATCCGGCTGCCAGGCTTACGATAAACAGCACCGGATATCTGCTGTCAGGCATATTTCTGACAACGGAATTAATGCCCAGTCCGAAAGCTGCGAGTCCCATGGCGTTCATGAGATTCCCGCTGAGTTTTTCACTGATTGCTTTCCGGAACAGGCCTCCGATCAGGCTGCCGATGATAATTGTTCCAACGTTTGCAAATGTACCGAGCATATACCTTCCTCCGCTTAGCTGCCGGGCTGCTTCTGAAAAGAATTGTATACTGTGCACCGGGTGAACAGTCAACCGGTTTGCGCAGGTGCAGAAGTTTTTTGACCGAAAAGATGCAAAAACCGACAATCCTGCTGTATGATATTTCAGCGGAAAATGATTTCCTTACGGAGGTTTTATAAATGAAGAATATTCTGAAGCTGATCGTGGCCGTGTGTCTTCTGGGCGGATGCGCAGGAATGCAGGAGGCCGCATCCGAAACCGGAACAGTTCCGGAAACGGTGCAGGAGACAGCACAGCCGGAAACGGAAGTATGTCCTGAAATTGAAACAGGTATAGATAAAATCAATAAATACGGAAATATTGTTCTTACCGTCAGCCCGCAGACAATGCAGGAGCTCGGATATGAGCCGGCCGATATGATCCTGGTGAGAATCGGGGATCACGAAATGGAAATGCCGATAGGAACGGCATATTCAGATGCGGACAGCGGGGAGCCTGTGTGCTGCTGGAAAGCATCATCCGACGGACAGGAACATGTAACGCTGGCAGTCAATGCCGGAAATCTGGTTTCCGAAATGGGTGTTGCAGAGATCAGAGCGATTGATGCGGAACCGGGTTATGAATGTATTTACGCGGACGGACTGAATGAGAACTCACCGGTTTACCTGAGTCTGTCGGAAAAGCAGGGATATGCGGCCGAATATGAAATGCACAGGCTGGCCGGTGCAAGATCAAACAAACGGGAAGACTATCCGGATCTGAGTGATGCCGAATATGCCAATTTCCGGGCAGTGAATACAACCGGCATGGGAACAGACACACTGTTCCGTTCCTCCTCTCCGATCAGGCCTGCCTACAACAGAAACACTGAGGCCGATGAGGCTATGATGAACGGAATGGTCAGAACGGTCATTAATATGGCTGATTCACAGGAAACAATGAAATCCTATGCAGACTATGGTCTGACATACTACGCATCATGCGATATTCTGGCTCTGAATATGGGTATGGATGTGAAGAGCGGAGACTTCAGAAACAAGCTTGCCGAAGGTCTGCGCTATATCGCGGATCATGACGGCCCGTATCTGATTCACTGCAATGAGGGAAAAGACCGCACGGGCTTTGCGGCAGCGATTCTGGAATGCCTCACCGGCGCAGATACAGATGAGATTATTGAAGACTACATGCTCAGCTATACGAACTTCTACGGTGTCACAAAGGATTCCGAACAGTACATGCAGATAGCGGAAAGCAATATTATTTCCAGCCTGAAGGATGCCTTCGGCATTGATTCTCTGGAAAATGCAGACCTTGCCGCATGTGCGGAGAAATACCTTGAGGGACTGGGCATGACTGCAGAGGAAACGGAACGCCTTAAGGAGCGGCTCAGAACCGACTACGGCGGAAGAGTGAAAAACTGACGGATGAACCAAATAAAAAACTGCACGGCAGTTTTTTATTATGTGCCCAGCAGATTATTCGGAAGGAATGATGCCGGCATATCTCAGGAATGCATATGCAAGATCCGGCCAGACCATAACTTCAGGATCTGCGCCGTCTTTTTTCGGCACGCGGTTTTCCGGTGCCTGCGCGATCAGATCTTTTCTGTCTTCTTCGCTTACGCTGATCAGACCTGCATTCATTGCTTCGATGGTTCTGACAATCTGCTCAAGGCAGTACGGTTCACCGATCTTTCCGGCCCCCCATTCACTGTCCGCGACCGACATTCCGTGTCTGCCGTGGGAGAATACATGATGGGCAAAGAGAATGCCTTTTTCCTTAAGGGCTTCCGCATACAGATAGCTGTTTTCAACAGGAACGGAAGCGTCTGATGCCGTCTGCCAGATAAAGCAGGGCGGCGTATCGGGACTGACATGCTTTTCCAGACTCCATCTGTCAAGAAGCGCAGCTGCTTCAGCGTCTGTTCTTTCGTAGATATCCCTTCCCAGAAGCGTCCGGAAAGAACCCTGATGGGCATGCCTGCCGGAAGTGATGACGGGATATGACAGGATGGCAGCGTCGGGTCTGCAGGAGACAGCTCCGTAGAGGGGATTGGCATCCGTGATTTCCGCAAAGTAATCACAGACAGAAGCACAAACATGTGCAGCCGCGGAGAAACCGCAGAGGCATACTCTTTCCGGATCGATTTCGAACCGGTCACTGTTTGCCCTCACGAAGCGCACAGCCCGTGCGAGGTCTCTTGAGGGCTGTTCAAGCAGGGGTTCTGCCGACAGGATGTCGGTCGTATATGTAAACACAAAGCAGTTGAATCCTTTATCATAGAATTTCTTTGCCGGAAGCTCACCCTCCGCGGGTGAAACATGTGTGTAGCCTCCGCCCGGGCATACGATCATACAGGGGCGTACGGTGCCGTCACCGTGCAGGTAGGGCATCAGGTTCGGTTCAAAGCCGAAAGCACGGGGATAACTGTATTCGCCCGGCTGCCATACGGGAATCTGTCTGTCATTATACATAGGCTGTTTTCCTTTCTGTGTTATCTGACGTCAAATGAATATACCGTTGTCTGACGGTAGGTTTCACCGGGGTGAAGAACCGTATCAGGGAAGTGCGGGAAATTGGGGGAACACGGATAGTGCTGGGTTTCCAGCGCAAAGCCGGCATGACGGGCATACCGCACACCGTTTTTTCCGGCAGGGATGTCATCGTCAATATAATTGCCGGTATAAAGCTGCACGGCAGGCTGGGTGGTATTGGCACGCAGAACGATGCCGCTCTGATCACTGAAGGCTTCAGCGAAGGTTTCTGAGAGACTGTCTGTGTCAAGAATATAGTTATGGTCATATCCGCGGCACCATTTCAGCTGTTCATAATCCGCACTGATATCTCTTCCGATTTCTTTTTCTTCCCGGAAGTCCATTGGTGTGTTTTCAACCGGCAGGATAGTGCCCGTGGGAACAGTTTCCTCGTTTCCCTCGGTAAATGACGAGGATTTTATTCTGAGGGTATGATGCAGGATATCGCGGCTTCCGTCCAGGTTGAAGTAGGAGTGATTTGTAAAATTGATCACTGTGTCTTCATCGGTTGATGCAAGATACTCTATGACAAGGGCATTGTCTTCCCTGAGGGTATAATGCACTTCAAAAGTCAGGGTGCCGGGATAGCCTTCCTCTTCGGGAGTGCTGACGCCGCGGAAGATCAGGGTGTCACCCGTGACAGTTCCTTCAAATACCCGGTGGGTGAAGGGACCGTGAAGATGGTTGCTGCCGTTGTTTTTCTCAAGCGTGTAGTGCTTCCCGTTCAGGTCAAAGGCAGCGCCTTTGATGCGGTTGGCATAGCGTCCGACGAATGCGCCGTAATAACAGGTTCCGTTCTCATAACCGGAGACATCATCATAACCGAGCACAACATCCCTGAGGACGCCGCAGCGGTCCGGGACCAGGATGCTCTGCACGGTGCAGCCGTAGCTGATGATGCCGACGGACATGCCGGAACTGTTTGTCATTGTCCATTTTTTAACGGGGATACCGGCCCCGGTTGTTCCGAAGGGTTCTGATATGATTCTGATCATAATATACCTCGCTGTTTGACTGATTATATTGTAGCGGATACGGAGAGTTTTTTCAGAATATCTGCTGTCCGGAGCATTTCCGCAATCTGACGCATATAAAAATGAGATCCGGATCATCCTTTCGGGAGGTTCAGAATCTCATTTTTCGCATAAACAGTGCGGCTAACAGGACTTGAACCTGCACGGGTCACCCCACCAGATCCTAAAACTCCAGAATGCGTAAGATCAGTGCCTGAAATAATCTGTTGAATCATGAATGCCGATAACTGGTGATCTTATGAGATGTCACGCTCTGACACCGCGTAAGGCCTTTTTTGCTTCGACACGTAAGATTATAACATGCCGATGCTGTTTTGAACTTCTTTGATTAACCGGATATTATTGACACGTGCAACGTTACGGGTTACAATATATACATGATCAAATCATTCATACATAAAGACCTTAAAGAGTTTTATGAAACAGGTTCAAAAAAGGGAATTCAACCTGGGCATGCGCCTAAGCTTGCACGTATGCTGGATAGACTTGACGCAAGTACATCTCCACAGGATATGAATTTACCCGGATATAGACTACATCCATTAAAAGGGGACAAAAGAGAAATGTGGTCTGTAACAGTAAACGGAAACTGGAGGGTA
>JAILGV010000181.1 GCA_024696355.1 Solobacterium sp. | reverse complement strand
GGATATCAAATGTGCTGTTTACTTCATCCAGCTTCTTTGTGCCCAGTGCGGAGGGACAGTAGATGACAAACGGTGTCCTGTCCTCGTTGAGACCGACGGTCCTGTCCACTTCATAAGTGTACGCGGCAATATCGTTCAGCGGTGTATTCAGCGGATGGTGATCCGCGAAGAAGACGATCGCGGTGTCTCCAAGCTTTCCGTTTTCCTCAAGGACCTTGAGCAGGTATGCCATTGCTTTGTCCAGTTCCATCGCCTTGGAGATATAGCGCTTGATATTCAGCTTGTAGTCGGGATGAACGGCATTGATTTCATTGAGATAGCGGTCACCGAGCGTGCTTGATTCATCATAGGGGAAGTGCATGCTGGATGTGACATACAGGGTGAAGAATTTGTCTTCGTTGATGTACAGGGGAACGGTGAGCTCCATGAGCTCAAGGTCGCTCTGCCAGCCCCTGATGGTATGGAAGTTCAGGTCATCATAGTTCAGGTAGGCCTGGCATCCCGAGCTTTTGTAAAGCTCACGGCGGTCATAGAATTCATCAATCCAGTTGTGGTAGCCGCTGGTGTAGTATCCTTCGTTTCTGAACAGGGAGAAGATGCTTGTGGCGAAATTGTTGTACTTGTACTGGTTCGGCGTGCATACGTCTGATTCGGGAATCAGGGAGATTTCCGATATGAATTCGGATTCACCGGTAGTGCAGCTGTATTTCGGTGTGTAGTGGGTGGTGAAGTCCCATCCGTTTTCCTTCATCATGTAAAGCGTCGGTGTCAGCTGTTCATCAACGGCAATATAGTCGAATGCTTCAATCATGATGTAGATCAGGTTTTTGCCTTCGAGAAGACCGGTCATTTCGTTGTAGTCTTCGACGGGTCTGCCCATCAGCCAGGAATCGATCATCCTGACGTTTTCGTCGGTTTCGCTTTCGGCCAGTGCTTTCCAGGCGCTGTCATCGATTGTTCTGTGCTGTTCCTCAATGACTTCCGGCTCTTCGGTGGGCTGAGCGGCCGGCGTGCTGACGGGATCAAGGGTGATCTTTTCCTCTTTTCCGACAGCCAGGAAGTCACGGATCAGGAATTTGGAGAGACCGAACTCACGGAGGCTTTTTTCAATGTATTTCGGATATGCATACAGTGATGCAAGACCGGAGGATCTGACAGTGAGATATGACGCAAGGCTCAGTATGAGGGATGCAGCCAGCATAACCATGATGTTTTTGACATTTCTGAAGCTGTGTCCTCTGCTGTGCCAGGACACGAATGTGCATATGAGCGGACAGACAAGCGCCAGCCAGTACTGCGGCTTCAGGGCTTTGATAAACGGAATGATGAATTCGGTGATTCTTCCGAACATGTCGCCGCCGGCATTGACGGAGGTGTAGTTTCCCAGGTAATTCTTCATGCCCAGCTGAATGACCGCATAGATGCCGATCAGCCAGCAGAAGAACAGAACGATGATGCGTCCCGCCTTATGGGGAACAAGACTGCAGAGAGAAGCCAGGAAAAGGCTTGTTCCGGCAGTGGAGAGAAGAATCCTGAACAGTGCAAAGTCAAACGGTGCAGGGAACGTCAGAAAGCGGAACAGCAGTTCCGCTGCCGTCATGCACACAGTCAGCCTGATCAGATATTCAGAGAATCTTCCGTTGCTTTTCATAATGGAACAGTTTAGCACACAATTGAAAAAAATGATGGTTTTTGATTCACTGTATCCTTTACAGCCGGCTGCTTCACAGGAAAAGTGCGCTGATTTGACAAAGGAAAAGCAGTCACTTTACTGTGACTGCCCGCCTTCAAGATGCTTCAGATAGTCTTCCTTTGTCATGGAAGGCCGGAAATTGTTTTTAATGCTTTCAGCCTGTCCGGGATGATCCAGCAGATCAAGGACGGATGTTACGACAATATCGCAGGGAACGGCATAGACCTCGTCGTTGTCGGCGACGCACATGGTACGGCCGTGGCAGTATCCGGAAAAACCGGTATATCCGAACTGCACGGTGGGGAAGAAGCATCCCACGTCGCCGATGTCGCCGGCAGCGACGCTGCGCTCCGTTGTCAGAATCTGATCCGGAGTCGTAAACTTCAGCATGCTGCGGTAAATGACTTCGCTGAGTTCCCTGTTCTGAAAGAACGGAAGATCGCCGGGCAGGTTTTCGAAGGACGCGGTTCCGCCCAGGGCGGCTGCGCAGTGAACGGCGGCGTTTTCGACTTTGGCGCTGAGGTCCAGCAGATTCTTCTGATTGAAGGATCTGACATAGCATTCATAGATGACTTCATCGGGGATGGAGTTGACGGTTGAGCCGCCTTTGACGACGATGCCGTGGATTCTGTTTTTGTCTTCGTCGACGAATGTTTCCCTGAGCATTCCGACTGCCGACTGGAACAGGGCGAACATATTGAGGGCATTGTTTCCTTTTTCGGGATTGACGGCCGCATGGCTTGCGGTGCCGTGGAAGGTGATCTGCTTGTAGGTGAATCCTGCCAGGGTGCTGTTGACGGAGAAGCGGTGTCCCTCGTACTGCCCCATGGCATGCAGGTGAATCAGCAGATCGGAGTCGTCGAATATGCCGTCCATAAGCATATTGATCTTTCCCGAGAAGTATTTCGCTTTTCCGGAAGCGATGTATTCCTTCCGGAAGGCAATGTCGGTGAATTCCTCGGCAGGGCAGAAGTACAGCTTTACGGTTCCTTTCCTGTCCTTCATTTCCTCACGCAGGACCTTCAGTGCCTCCAGCATGATGGTTCCCTGGGTGCTGTGGCCGCAGGTATGGGCTGCGCCTGTTTCGGGATCGGCATCCGGATGTCCCGGGGTGGGTATGGCGTCCAGTTCGGCCAGCAGGCCGATGTGCGGACTGCCTTCACCGATGGTGACAATTATGCCGGTTTCGCCGTATCGTTCGACTCTGTCAAAGTGATGTTCTTCAAGCCATGCCAGGATCAGGTCCCTGGTTTTGTATTCCTTGTATCCGAGCTCTGGAATCAGAAACATCTTTCTGCCGAGACGGAACATTTCCTCACGGTCCTGACGGATGACGGGATGCAGTAATTCTGTCTGATTCATGATCTTTCTCCTGTATTCTGCAAGCTGCTGTTTCTGTGAACATTATATACGATACAGTTGAGAGTTTGCGGACATACACAGCCGGATTTTTATTGTAGAATGAATGCAGGGAGACGGTATATATGGAATCTTTTAATGTAAGTGCATTTGACGTCTACAATAAAGAATGGGCCCTTGTTACGGCAGGGACGGAAGACAGCTTCAACTCCATGACAATTTCATGGGGCGGTCTGGGAACACTGTGGGGGAAACCGGCAGTGACCGTATATGTCAAGCCTGTCAGATACACGCACAGGTTCATGGATGAAAACGATCTGTTCACAGTCAGCTTCTATTCCGAGGATTACCGGAAGGCGCTGGATATCATGGGGACATTATCCGGCAGGGACTGTGATAAAGTAAAAGAAGCCGGGCTGACGCCGGAGGCGGTGAACGGCTCGGTGACATTTAAGGAAGCCAGGGTTACACTTGTCTGCAGGAAGATGTACCGGCAGGATCTTGACCGTGCCTTTATGGATGAAAAGACCGTCCGTACATATTATTCGAAGGAAGAACCGCATACAATGTATATCGGAGAGGTTATTGAGATTCTGAAAGGGGAATAAGAATATGGCATACAGAATCATTACAATCAGCCGTCAGTTCGGCAGTGCAGGGCGCACCATCGGCAGAATGCTCGCCGCCGAGCTCGGCATCAAGTGCTATGACCGTGAAATTATCGAGGAAGTTGCTCAACGGAGCGGTCTGGCCAAGGAATATATTGAGTCACGCGGGGAATACAGCGTGCAGGGAACATTCGGCGCAGTGCTCAACAGAGGCTACTACGGCGGACTGACCAATGAAGACAGGATCTGGCAGATCCAGTGCGATATCATCCGTGAGCTTGCGGAAGAGGAAAGCTGCGTCATCGTCGGAAGATGCTCCGACTATCTGCTCAAGGACAGACCGGATGTGCTGCGCGTATTTGTGCATGCACCGATCGAGTGGAGGGCAAAGCGCATTGTCAATGTCTACGGTGAAACAGAAGAGGAACCGGAAAAGAGACTGAAGGAAAAGGACAAGCACAGAGCTGCATACTACAACATCTACACGGACATGAAGTTCGGTGATGCAAGGAATTATGATCTGTGCCTCAACAGTGCCTCACTGGGCATTGACAGCTGCGTATCCATCATCAGGCAGCTTGTAAAACAGTCGGGAGAAACAGAAGAGCAGGGCTAAGCCTGCTCTTTTGTGAATATGCGGGTAATAATCAGTATCACTGCCAGCAGAAGCATCAGCCAGCAGTTCCAGCTGTAGGTATCTATGATGTCACAGACGGAGATGCCGGCAAGAACGGCCGACAGGACTGCACACATGATGTGCATCAGCGGATACTTTGCGGACATCAGGGCTGAGATGCCGCAGGCAAAGCCGAGGGCAACAGTCAGCCAGGTCAGTACAAAGCGGATGAACTGCGCGGCTGAAGAGCCCAGAGGACCGTAGCCGTAAAACAGTGCGGCAACCAGATTGTATATGCTCAGCGCAAGGATGAGCAGGCCGGTGATGCGGATTGTCTTATTCATAAGCTACCTCGGAAAGGGTGCGTTTCCGCACTGCGGAAAATATGTATGCATGTATTTATTTTATATGAACATTCTGCGGTTTGTTATGAAATTCATGTGAAAGTTCATTGGGAAAGGTCTGTGATACTATTAAGTTATGAAAATCGTATTTTTTGACATTGACGGTACGCTTGCGACGGGGACCGACGTTCCCCCGGGCGCGCAGGAGGCTGTGCGTCTTTTGCGGGCAGGCGGGAATCTTTCATTTATCTGCACAGGCAGGCCGCTTTCCTATGTCAGGGATCATTTTTCACAGTACGCAGACGGGTTTATCTGCCATAACGGCAGGCTTGCCGTGATGAATGACAAAGTGATTTATGATCATCCGATGCCGAAGGACATGATTGCTGCAGTCACGGAACGTCTGGACAGGATCGGTGCAGGCTATGTCTTTTTCGAACCGGAATGTGCGTATTACACAGGTGAAAGGGAAGGCTTTGAGAGAATGCAGCAGGTCTGGAAGCCGGGATTTCTGAAAGAGGGCTTTGATCCGGAACATGCGAAGGTTTACAACTTTGATGTTTTTTTCAGAGACCGTGCCATGCGGGATGCAATTGAAGTCGCTCTGAGCGATATGTGCATTATGAATCCCCACGGTCCGCATCCCAGTGCCGATATGACAATCATCGGCATTGACAAGGGAAGCGCTTTAAAGGCAGTCGGGGAATATCTGAATGTCAGTCCGGAAGATCTGTATGCCTTCGGTGACGGGATGAACGACATCTGCATGCTTGATGCGGCCGGGCACGGGATTGCCATGGGCAACGCCATGCCGGAAGTGAAAAAGCATGCCGAATATGTTACGGAAGATATTGACAGAGACGGTATCTTTCTGGGCCTGAAGCATTACGGGCTGATATAGGAGGAAGCCGGATGATCGTACCGCGGAAATATGTCAGGACATCAAAACTGATTGAGGCAGGGGACCCCTGGATCAGGGCATATTATGAAACATACCGGACGCAGAGAGGCACAGCCTTTGCGGAGGAGATGGTGAAGCGTCTGTGGAATCTCTGTCTTTATGAAACGGAAACAGACTGGTGCATCCCCTCTGGGGAAAGGGAGGCACTGGATGAACTGATGGACAGGCTGGATGACGAAATGCCCTTTGACAGCGGATACGGACTGACTGATGTCACGGATGTGCGCATCCTTGAATCGGACAGGGATCATATTCTGCTTGCCTTAATGACGTCAGGCCGTCATATTGCATGCGTGCGTGAGATCAGACCATAGAAGCGGATGACGCTTCTTTTTTTTGAAAGCCGGGTAAAGATGCTTATAATGAAAACAGGTTCTGAACCGATGAAAAGGGGGACTGACCGTGGCTGATCTGCCTGCTCTGCTTATTACCATCGCAGTGGGCGCTGCCGGAGGACTGACTGCCAGGAGGCTGAAAATGCCTGCCGGAGCGATGACCGGTGCGCTGATCGCTGTCGTAATCTATACACTGATTACCGGAAAGGGTTATTTTCCGGCCGGATATAAAATGTATATCCAGTTTTTCACCGGCGCGCTCGTCGGCACAAAACTGACACGGAAGGACGTAAGGGAGCTTCCCTCCCTGGCCGTGCCCGTGATAGTGCAGATTGTGTCCATGCTGGTGCTGAATCTTGTCTTCGGACTACTGATGCACTATATGGGCGGGCTGGACGTACCCACGGCATTCTTTTCGAGTGCGCCTGCCGGCATGACGGATATGGCGCTGATTGCGGCCGATTACGGGGCGGATACGCTGTATGTGAGCATTATCCAGCTGATGCGCATTGTCATCATTGTGGCGTGCATGCCGGCTTTCTACAGGTGGATTATCAGCCGCAGGGATCCACAGATGCTGGAGCATGAGCATAAGGGAAACAGAGTCAGGGACAGCCATCCCGACTGTCCGGTGAGGAAGGAATTCCGGCTTCTGATTACGGTGGCTGCGGCGTTTGCCGGCGGACTGCTGTTCAGGGCAGCAGGCGTCAAATCGGGCGCTCTGATCGGGGCAATCGCAGGTACCGGGCTGCTTTCGGTATTTACGGATCTTGCGTACTTTCCTTCGGAGTATAAGGTCGGAACACAGATCTGCGCCGGTGCGTTTGTGGGTGCGCAGCTTTCCAGGGATTCCCTGTATCTTCTGCCGCGGCTGATCCTGCCGGTGGGTATCATGCTGGCCGGAATATTTGTCTTTGTATACTGCTCCGGCATGATTATGCACAAAGTGTCCGGGTACGGTCTTCTGACATCGCTTCTGATGTCAACGCCGGGCGGCATGCAGGAGATGTCGCTGATGGCCCAGGATTTTGACTGTGATGCGCCGAAGGTGGTTATGATGCATGTAGTCAGGGTTATGGCTGTTATCTTTACCTTCCCGCCGCTGATCGGCTGGCTGCAGACAGTTCTGCCTTAGAATGCAGAATTTATAAAAATCATATCTGTGAAAAAGAAGGCTTGGGAAAGCCTTTTTCTGTTTGCTGCATGTCACTGCATGAAAGATTGGTGGGCAATATTAATCAAATCCGGACAGATGAGGGGAAAATGAGTGATTTTGTGCCTTAGACTTTAACTGCAGAACAGATATGCGTTTGAAAAGAAAGATCAGGGTATTTCTGATGATGGGTGCCGCCGTGCTGGGTACGGGAATGATTCTGTATCCGGATGTATCCGACAGATACAACAGCCTGCATCAGTCAAAGGTGATTGCAGGATATGAAAAGGCGGTGCATGAAACAGACAGTGAGACGTGCCGGCGTCTGTATGAACAGGCGCAGGCATACAACAGACAGATCGCTGTCCATGGAATCGAATGGGAACATACGCCTGAGGAAACAGAGGAATACCTGCAGACATATGATCTGACCGGCACGGGAATGATGGGGTATCTGAAGATCGCAGAGATCCATGTATCCCTGCCGGTCTGCCATTCGGCAGAGGAAGCTGTCCTGCAGGTGGCCGTCGGGCATATCGAGGGAAGTTCGCTTCCTGTCGGAGGTGAAAGCACGCACTGCCTGCTTTCGGGTCATACCGGTCTTCCGGAGCGGAAGCTGTTTACGGATCTCGACCGGCTTGAGACGGGAGATACGTTTCAGATCGTGACCCTGGGCAGAACGCTGACATATGAAGTTGATGATATCCGCACCGTGCTTCCGTGGGAACTGGAGAGCCTGGTGATTGAAGAGGGGAAAGACCTCTGCACGCTGATTACCTGCACGCCCTACGGCATCAATACCCACCGTCTTCTGGTCAGGGGACACAGGATCACGACGGCTGAAGAACAGGTCCTGACAGAGGATATCAGAAAAGAAGAAGAAAAAAGCATCAGCTGTGCATATCCCGCTGCATCTGCAGTGCTGATATGCATGTATCTGCTGGTACGGAAACAGAAGTAACATGACTGCGCAGTCAATGTCTTCATAGAAAGAAAGGAAAGTAAATGAAGCATTTAATGAAAGCAGCGTTCGCTGCAGCAATTTTCATCATGCCCTTTGCGCAGACGGATGTACTGGCTCAGGGCAGCTGTTCAATCACGGTTTCCAATGAGGCCCCCGGTCATATCTATGATGCATATCAGATATTTGCCGGAAATGAGTCGGGGGGAATCCTCTCAGATATTGAATGGGGCGAAGGCATCAGCGGTGAGAGCCTTCTGGCATATCTGAATCAAGATGAAGATCTGTCCGTCATATTCGCCGGATGTGAAACGGCGGAGGATGTCAGCATCTGTCTGGACGGGATCATGAATGATTCCGCGACAGCAAGGAAATTCGCATCTGCGGCAGATCAGTATCTCCTGAATTATTCGGGAACGACAGAGAATGCATCAGGCTATGTCATCAGCTCCCTGGATCCGGGCTATTACCTTGTAAAGGACAGGGACGGATCACAGACAGGAACAAACGATGCGTACACCAGAGTAATTCTCAAAACCATCGGAAATGAAACCATTCAGGTAAAGACCGGAACGGTTGAGGCGGAGAAAAAGGTTCATGAAAACGTCAAGTATCCGCACAGCGACACAACACTGGTCACACTGCCTGAGGGCTATAACGACGTCGCGGACTACAGTATCGGTGAAGTGATCGGATATACGCTGACAGGTACACTGCCCGTCAACTATGACGACTACACATTCTACCGCTGTCACTTCACCGATACATTCTCCGCGGGTCTGACGGCAGATCCTTCCTCTGTCAGAGTCATGTGCGGACAGAAGGATATCACATCCATGTTTACGGTCGGTTATGTAAACAACGTGCTGACTGTGAACTGTGAAGACCTGAAGGCAGACGCAGAGATTACGGCATCGTCAAAGATCACTGTTTTCTACAATGCCGTACTGAATGAAAATGCCGTAATCGGTCTGGACGGAAATCCCAATACCATGTATCTGGAATACTCCAACAATCCGAATGCCGGCGAAGATACACTCGGAAGAACAGCAGAAGACAGAACGATCGTATTTACATACGGAATCGATATCGTAAAGATCGCTGCCCAGGACAAGACAGATGAAACAGTGACTCTGGCGGATGCGGAATTTGAACTGCTGAAGGGGAATCAGTTTGCAGTGGCTGAAAACGGGAAGTTTGTCAGATGGACGGACAGTGAAGCGGAAGCCACAAAGCTTGTCACTGACGCAAACGGAGTTGTATCTCTCAGCGGACTGGATGACGGCACATATGCATTAAGAGAAGTAAAGGCTCCTGCCGGATACAACCGCATCAGGGAAGATCTGGAGCTGATTATTGCGGCAGATACGGAAAACGGACAGAACTGGGCATTTGAGCCTTCCGAAGCATTGACGGTAATTGATACGGAGATCGACGGAATACCGTGTGATACAGATGTCAATACAGGCATGTCCCGGATTATGATTGCCAACAGTCAGGGTGCCGTGCTTCCCTCCACCGGCGGTGAAGGAACAGGCAGACTGTATCTTGCCGGAAGCGTCATGATCGTTCTTGCAGGTTTATGGGGGCTTAAGGAACGCTTCTCATGAGGCACAGAAGCATGCTTCAGCTGTTTCTGATTATTGCCGGATGCCTGCTGTCACTGATTCATGCAAAGGCAGACGGAATTGATCCGGACCGTGGGTGTTCGGTAACCGTAAGGACAGATCTGCCGGCATCGGGCATGAAGTTCCGTATTTACCAGGCGGGGATCCTGGATGAATTTGCCGAGATTATTCCCAATGAGGGCTATGATTCCTGCACCATTGATCCGGATGATCCGAAGAAGACCATCGTCTCACTGAAAAGAACGGCAGAAAAGATGCCCGCGGATTACGAGGCAGTGATGCCGGAAAGCGGCATCATGAAGCTGGATGATCTGGAGGCGGGCGTGTATCTGATTCTCGGGGAAGTGAAGGAAACAGACAGGTATATCCTGATGCCTTCACCCATGCTGGTATTCCTTCCCTCAAGAAATAAAGCGTCAGAGCCGTGGGACTATGATCCGGAAATATCCCTGAAATGCAGAATGACGGAGATTCATCCGGAACTGACGGCATACAGTGTCAGAAAACAGTGGAGGAACGATTCGGCTGCTCTGAGGCCGAAGAGTATTACGGTGATCATCAGTGACGGAAAAGAGGAAAGAAATGCCGTACTGGATGAATCGAACCACTGGACATATTCCTGGGCGGCAGAAAAGGGAACGGTCTTTACCGTCAGGGAGAAGGATGTGCCTGCCGGATACAGCGCGAAGGTGACTTCCGAAGGGCATTCCTTCATCATCGTCAACACATGGGACAGACCGGCTGTGCCGGATACGGC
>JAILGV010000153.1 GCA_024696355.1 Solobacterium sp. | reverse complement strand
ATCTGGGTGCCGTCACTTCTGCACGGGGCATTCAACGGTGCCGCGGCACTTCCTCTTTCTGTATGTCTGACCAATACCGGCAATGCAAGACTGCTCGGACCGGCGCCAAACGGGCTGATCTCCTTCCTGCCGTATCTGATCGTTGCGGTTATTATCCTCAGGCATGAAGAAAAGAGGAATGAACAGGCATAAACAGATCCGTATATTATTTATCCGTACACAGTAAGGCAGAAAAAACAAAAGGTCTCAGATTATCTGATGACCTTTTGTCTGTTCAGTGCTTATTTGGTGATTGATTCCAGCCACTCTTTGGGCGGCTCATAACCGAGCAGCTTGACGACTGTGGCAGCGATATTCGCAAGACCGAGATCCTGGGAATCCTTGACTTCCGTTCCCTCCGGTCCGTTGTAAATGGCAAACGGAACTCTTGCGAGGGAGTGGCTTGTCTTGGGCTTCGGTGTTCCGTCAGGGTTTGTGCCCTTGTCGTACATCTCATCCGAGTTGCCGTGGTCTGCAGTTACCAGCAGGACATAGTCCATCTTTTTGCAGGCGTCCATGATTCTTCTGAGCATCAGGTCAACGCTCTCTACGCCGATCAGGGTAGCTTCATAGTTGCCGGTATGGCCAACCATGTCACCGTTCGGATAGTTGCAGCGGAGGAACTGATACTTGCCGGACTCAATGGCTTCCACCATGAGGTCCGTGATTTCTGTCGCTTTCATCCACGGCTTCTTTTCGAACGGGATGATATCGGAGGGAACTTCAACCCATGTCTCGAGTTCATCGGAGAACTTTTCGGAACGGTTGCCGTTCCAGAAGTATGTCACGTGACCGAACTTCTGTGTTTCCGAGCAGGCAAAGCTCTTTACACCCTTGTTTACCAGGAACTCACTCATCGTATGTTCGATGTGCGGAGGTTCAACGAGGAAGTGTTCGGGAAGCTTCAGGTCTCCGTCATACTGCAGCATGCCTGCGTAGTAAACATTCGGCTTCTTTGTCTGTTCGAAACCGCTGAAGCCTGTATTCATGTAGTCAAATGCTTTTGAGAGTTCCACAGCTCTGTCACCGCGGAAGTTGTACAGCAGTACGCTGTCCCCGTCATCAATTGTGCCTGCGGGAACACCGTCGTGAGCGACTACGAAGCCCGGCAGGAACTGGTCTGTATATCCGCCTTCCGCACGGTATGTTTCGATTGCTTCCTTCGCGGATTCAAACTTTCTGCCTTCACCGCAAACATGGATCTGCCAGCCTTTTTCAACCATGGACCAGTCTGCTTCGTATCTGTCCATTGTGATGACCATACGGCCGCCTCCGGAAGCGATGCATGCATGATAGTTCTCGTCATTGAGACCGGCCAGAACTTCTTCGAGCTGGTCTACGTATTTAAGCGCACTGGTTTCCGGTACGTCTCTGCCGTCAAGCAGAATATGTACTCTGACTTCCTTCAGTCCTTCTTCCTTGGACTGCTTTAACATAGCGATCAGATGAGAAATGTTGGAATGAACATTTCCGTCGGACAGCAGTCCGATAAAATGCAGCTTGCCGTCATGGTCCTTCACGAATTTAACGGCATCCTGCCATGCATTGGAAGCGTAAATTTTTCCGCTTTCGATCGATTCATTGACGAGCTTGGCACCCTGAGAGTAGATCTGTCCGCATCCGAGTGCATTATGTCCGACCTCGGAGTTGCCCATATCATCATCGGAAGGCAGACCGACTGCCGTACCTGAAGCTTTAATTGTTGTGTGCGGCCACACGGACATCAGTTCGTCCAGCTGAGGCTTGTATGCGTGTAAGACGGCGTTTCCTTTGTCTTTTTCAGTCCAGCCGACACCGTCCATGACGACCAGCACAACCGGTTTATTCATAAATGATTAATCTCCTTTTCTTCTGTCATTATATAGCAAAATATAGCAAACTGCCACGTTGGCAAAGAACGAAATCCATATCGCCGGCAGCATGAAATGCTTTCCCGTCAGGCAACTGATATTATGGTGCTTTTGGTACAGATATGTCCCGGCTCTGTATAATAAATACAGAAACAGCGGTATGTGACAGGCGGGGAGTCTTCTGATGAAAAAGGGTTACGGCATATTTGGAAAGCCATATGAAATCATGCTGAAAAATGATCTCCATGATACTGCATCCGTTGACCATGAACTCATGAGAAACATGATCCTGCTGGATGAAGAATCTGTGCAGTTTCTGTATGAAACGCCTCATGCGGCGGATATGAGAAGTCATGAACTGTATCAGTTTGCGCAGCAGTTCAGGACATCCGAGGATAAAAAGAGCATACGGAATGTACTGGACTTTACAAGCAGTATTGCGGAACAGTATCAGACCGATTTCAGAGATATGTATTTCGGAGGAACCGAAAAGCAGATTCTTGAGCGGAAAACAGACTGGTGCGCAGATATGGCAAGACTGGGGACGGTACTGCTTCAGAGCATGGGCATTCCCTGCCGGATCATTCATCTGGCCGATCTGAACAGGGCATTTCACGGTCACGCGGCAGGTGAAGCGTATTATGAGGGCTTCTACGGTGTGGTTGACTTCATTTACGGATATATGCTTTATACAAACCGTCCCATCAGTGCCCGTGACATCATATTCAATCATACTTTTCCGGACGGGCTTCCCGAATCTTACAGAAGACTGTACTCAGCAGTCGGAATCAGTGAATATGATCCGCTGGATCCTGAAAATGATTACACGATATCAAAGCCCAATGATTATTACCTGAAGCTGATTTATGCAGATCACCGTGACAGGTGGATTATGGGCGAAGATGAAGTGGAATGCTGAGCTGATTTTTCTGTCATATACAGTAGCGGACAGTCACCGTTTGCAAATTCAAATGTCCCGGACTTTGATGAAGACGGAAAAAGGTGTAAGCTAAATACGGCGGTTCACAGAACCTGCCGAAACGGAGGAAAAGAAATGAAAAAGAATATATTGGCAATATTTGCGGCTGCCGCAATGGCAGTATCCATGGCAGCCTGCGGAGCAAAGGGAACCGAGGCAAAGACTGACGGTGCTGGCGATAAAAATGCGGCCGCTATTGTAGGGTCATGGCAGCTGAACAAGGTTCTTGTCTCTGAAAAAGAAGGAGAAGAAGCTGTGGAAGTAAGCGAAGCAGATCATGCTTCCATGTTCGAAGAAAAGAACAGTGTATACACATTCAATGAAGACGGAACAGGAACTCTGGTCGCTGTTGACGGCCCTGACAAAGTTGAGAAGGAAATGACATGGGCTGATGCACAGGACGCCTTTGCAGTCACAGTTGATGATATTACTGAAGACTACGTTTATGATCCTGTGGATGATACTCTGACAAGAGAATTCATCGAGAACAATTCTGCAGATCAGTATATGCGCGTTGTCTTCGTGTTTGCGCGTCAGTAGATACAGGACAGACAGTCAGGCGCGGGCCGTTCAGGGTCTGCGCTTTTGTTTTAAATACCTGCGGAAAGGTATTTGTTATACGCTGCGGCATCACCCGGGGCATGATCAAGCATTTTTCAGTGGAATGCTTCGGGGGAGCGTGATAGTATACTAAAGAAATCTTTAAAGCGATACGAGATATCGGCAAGATCGACCTGCTTCACCAATATTGAAAGAACTGCCCCGGATAGGGCTTCTTTGAGC
>JAILGV010000123.1 GCA_024696355.1 Solobacterium sp. | reverse complement strand
GGGACAGGCATTCGGAAGAATCGGATGCTTCTTTGCCGGCTGCTGCTACGGAAGAGTGACAGCATCTCATTTCGGAGTGGTTTTCCCGGCGCATTCAATGGCGCCTGCGGGCGTTTCCCTGATTCCGACACAGCTGATTTCATCCTTCGGTGATTTTGTTCTGTTTGCCATTCTTTACAAGATTTTTGAGAGCAGTCACAGAGACCGGACCGCGGCTTGGTATCTGATTCTCTACAGTATCGGAAGATTCCTGGTGGAATTCCTGAGAGGCGATGAGATCAGAGGTCATATCGGCGCATTATCCACTTCACAGTTCATTGCCCTGTTTATGTTTGCAGGGGGCGTGATCATGTATCTGAGAAGCAGAAAAACCGGAAATATATGAACAGACGTATCAGAATGATTCTGACAGCGGCTGCAGTACTGGTATTCCTGTACTTCATGCCGTTTGTGACAACAGACAAAGCAGATGATGCCGGAAGGAAATGGAGAGTGCCGTTCGGAATGTGGTTTACATCTTCCGATGATTCCTCGGTAACCTTTTCAAGCATCAGAAGCGGTTATGCTCTGACAAAAGATGCAGAAAATGCGCTGCAGTGGCATGAGGAACATACCTGCTACGGCACAACATATTATTATGACAAAGCCGCGGATGTTTCACTGACCGGATATACCGTCGAAAACGGAATACCCAGCAGACTGACATTCACCTATGAGCACGGAAATGCCTGTGCCGGATGGACCGTTGATGACGAAATTGCATGGGAGATCGGTGATATCCATGAAATTGATTTCGGCATCAGCACGGATGAAGCCGTCGAAAAGGAATGGCTGGTCATCAGGGACGGCAAAGCACTGGATCCGGGTGTCTTCAATAATTTCGCAAGACTCTGCAAGCAGGGTGTGTTCGGAATCATGAGGACGATGATTATCGAAGGGGATTCCGTCAGATTCATTGATATACAGAATCTGGAGAATGCCAAATACCGCATTGCCGTCAATGACGGGAAGACTGTTACAGAGAATATTTACAGCAGATTCTCTGATGAAAGAAACAGTGACGAAACGCACATCCGGGCGATTGTCACGGAAGGCTCATTTGATCATCAGACGGAAGAAACACTGTTCGAATTCGATGTAAAGTAAACACAAGAAAAGAGGCATTGCAGCTTACAGCCGTAATGCCTCTTTTTTGATTTCAGCCTTTGTAATCCTCGGGCAGGCTTTCCCATCTCTTCTTGAACACGTACGCAGCGCTCTTGGGCTGACGGTCACGTGTGAAGATGCCTTTCTTGTTTCCGTTCATGCGGATAATGCCTTCCGTTGTCTGGAAGTCTGCGAAGTTCCAGACAAGCTCGCCCTTGATCCAGGGATAGCTGTCAAAGACTCTGTGGGACATTTCAAGATATTCATCCTGATATTCCTGGCACCACATGACGCTGGGCAGCTTGTGCAGTTCGCCGTTTGTGTCGGCACCGTATTCGGTGAAGATGAACGGCTTGTCACCGCGGATCTTTGCCCACTGATCCAGCTCGTCACGGAATGCTTTTTCGGCATTGCCGATTCTCGGTCCGCCCATGACATACCAGCCGTAGTATCTGTTGAGAGATACGAAGTCACTGAGATCCCAGCACTTGCACAGTCCGGGTCTGGAGTTCATGATCAGTGCGAAGGTGCGGGGACGCTTCTGCGGATCGAATTCCAGAGCCTTTGCGAATACCTTTTCGAAGTAAGGTCTTGCGCTTTCATGAATTGTTTCCGGTTCGTTGAGCAGTGACCAGGCGATGACGCTCGGATGGTTCTTGTCACGGACGATCATGTCATGAACACAGCTGATATGGTGTTCGAGCAGTTCCGGTGTCGTATCCTTTTCAAACCAGGTGACCTTCTGCTGCTGTCCTTTGGAAGCGTCTAAAGCATTCATCAGACTCTCGAACATGCCGACAGCGGGAACTTCATCGATGATCAGGAATCCTTCCTCATCAGCCATGTAGTACCATTCCTCCGCATACGGATAATGGCTTGTTCTGTAGCAGTTTGCGCCGATCCACTTCATGCATTCATAATCGCGCTGGGCAATGGCATAATCCATTCCCTTGCCGCGGATATCTGCATCCTCGTGCTTGCCGAAACCTTTCAGATAGACAGGCTTTCCGTTAAGCAGGAGCTCTCCGCCTTTGACTTCAAAGGTACGGATGCCGATTCTGTCCCTGTATTCATCGATGAGCTTTCCGTCTCTGCACAGGCTGATGACAATCGTGTAGAGATTCGGTTTTCCGATTCCCCAGAGCTTCGGGTCTGTGACTTCCAGTGTTCCTTTTCTGCCGTCTGCCTTCGCAGCGCAGTTTCCTTCGTCATCATACAGAGCAACGCTGACTTCTCCGTCACCTTCTGCTTCAACGCAGTAGTCAACGAAGGCCTTTCCTTCCTGCAGTCTGTATACAGTAGAATAGTCTGTTACAGATTCCTTCGGAAGAGCCATCAGCTTCACCGGGCGGTGAATGCCGGCATAATTGTAGAAGTCGAAGTAAGGCGCGGAGATCTTTCTGCCGTCAGACAGCACTTCTGTCGCACCGCAGGGAATCATGACATGGGAGAGTTCATTGTTTGCAAGGACAGACAGTCTGTTGGTTTCGTTGTACTTTACATAATCCGTGATGTCTGCGTCGAACGGCAGGAAGCCTCCTGTATGCTGAGCTACTTCTGTTCCGTTGATGAACACTCTTGCCTTGTGCGTTACACTTCCGAAGCGGACGGCGATTCTGCGGCCGTTCCATTCTTCCGGAACAACAAATTCTGTCTCATACCAGAAGTCTCCGCAGTATTCGCGGCTGTCCTTGTCGGTGAAGATATCGCAGAAGCTGGAAGGAACAGGCATGTTGACAGAGTTCTTCAGGCCGTTCATCCAGTTTTCTTCAGTTCCTTTTGATTCCGGATCGAATCTGAATTTCCATAAGCCGTCGAGAGAAACGGCGCGGCGTGTCGCTGTGACACGGGGATAGAGTAAAGATACCGTCATAATTCCTCCTTATATAAGTATATTTCCGTTTTCATCTGCCTGTTTGGGCAGGGCGATCATCCAGTCAATAAGACCGAAGGCGACAGGGATTCCCGTCCAGCTGAGTGCCAGATAGAAGAGACCCTTAACCCAGTGTCTGGCGTAGAACTGGTTAATGCCGAGCACAGCCAGCAGACAGAGCCAGAGGTATGTTTTCCGGTTGACCTGATTCAGTACAGTATGCGCTTCCCTGAAGGCATAGTACCTGTCTCCCAGACGGGCAAACCAGGATTTGTCTTCAATATGATACTGACGCTTCAGATCAGAAAGTTCTGATTCAAGTTTAAACAGCTCATCGATCTGCTCATCATTGAGCGGAGTGGCTTTTTTTCCTTTTTTCAGAGTTTTGTTCTTTTTTGCCATTACACACCTCCGGCATTTCTGTTAATTAAGCTTTTGCGTATTCAGCCTTGATTTCAGCGATACGCTCACGTACCTCTTCCATCTTTTCGGCTGTCAGCGGATAGTACTTCATCGCGATGACGTTGACGAGCAGGCCGAGTGATACAAGACCGTACATCAGGAAGATGCCGACGAGCTTCAGCTGCGGTGAGAACGGTGTATCCAGGTCCGGCATCGCCTGCTTGAAGCCGATTGCGGACAGACACAGGGAAGCGATCATCGGAGCCAGTGAAGAGATGAGCTTGTCGATGAAGCTGAACAGTGTTCCCATCAGGCCCGGTACATATCTTCCGGAACGGTATGTTTCGAAATCTGCGCAGTCAGCTGTCATAGGAATGACGATGTTGGAGGATACCTGCTGGAATCCGCCTGTGACTACCGTCAGGACGAACAGTGCGATTGTGAAGAATGTGAAGCCTGTGAATCCTTCGTAGCCCGGAAGATTCAGTGTTGTCGGATCGCCGAAGAGCCACAGCAGAATCATCAGTATGTTGCCGGCAAGAGCTACCCAGCTGGAAATGATCATAGCTTTTCTCTGGCCGAACTTTGTGGCGATAATGCCGAGACCGACGAATGTGAACAGGATGTTGCCGATGGTTGTGTAGACGCTGAATCCGCCGGACAGAGCATAGTTGCCGACAACGATGCCGTACATTATCAGGGTGACAACAGAAGTTCTTGCGGCATTTCCGAGCTTATCTGTTGATGCAGAGAGAACGAGCATCTGGATGGCTCTGTTGTTCTTGATGACTTCGAAGTAATCCTTGAATGTAATCATCTGAGGTTTGCCTGTTCCGAAGTATTTTTCGTTGTCCTTCGGCCAGATGGAGATCACAGCGATGCATGTGAAGATTGCGGAAGTAACTGCTACAATCAGCCACAGTTCATGGAACAGTCCGATATCGTTCTGGAATCCGCCGTATTTGGGAGCCAGATAGGACGATACGAGAACCTGTCCGCCTGTGAAGAGGATCATATTATAGATTGCATCAAAGATGGCAAATACAGGTCTCTGTTTCGGGTCGTTTGTTACACAGCTCTGTGCGGACTTTGTAACAACACACTGGAATGTATAACCGATGTAGTAGATTGCATTGATAAGGAAGAACCATGCAATTCTTGCACCGCCGGCCGGAATGTTCGGTGTGATGTAGAACATCAGGAAGCTGGAAAGGCAGAGAATCAGGTTGCCGATTACCATGAACGGCCTGTTCTTGCCGAATTTTCCGTTTGTTCTGTCGACCACATAACCGATGAACGGGTCAGTGACACCGTCCCAGATTCTCATGATCATGGAGAAGCTGCCGGCCAGGACTACGCCGAGTCCTACCCAGCCGGTAATGTAGAAAGCAATGAAATTCATCATGAACAGATACAGGTTTGTGGCTGTATTGTTCAGTGCGTAACCGCCGATTCTCCACAGCGGCACACGGTGGATGCCGTTGCCGGCATCGTACTTGTTGTTTACTGTACTCATTTTTTTATCCCTTTCTTTCAGTGTGTACTGTTTCCCGGGCACAGATTTCCGGGAAAGCGTATACATTTACATTTTAAAAGCATGCGGCTGTAAAAAAATAGGATAATATTTATGTGTTATTGGATAATATTTTGTTATGATTAAGGCATGGAAGATCAGATTAAAATACTGTATGAGTTTACGGATGAGTTTCTTCACAGTCTCTTTCTGAAAACGCAGAACGTTCCGTATTATGAGCCTCTGCCGGAGGACTTCGATCTCGGCCTGAGAAAGATGCTTTCGGCAGAACCGGTGATTCTTTCCGCAGCCGGCGGACTTGAGCACAGCACTGCTCAAAACAGTTTTATTTATTATCTGAGTGATGAATATGAATGCTCGTATATACTTCTGCCGGATCATGAAAATGAAAGCCGGATTCTTCTGATCGGTCCCTATGTTACGGAAGTGCCGGAGATCAACAAAGTCAGGAAGATGTGCAGAGTGCATCATATCAGCAGCGATTTTATTCTTCCGCTGATGCAGTATTACAGTTCGATGCCGTGTATCGCCGATGAAGGGATCCTGCAGTCATATATCGAAATTCTTGCCCGCCGCATAAAAGGGGACGGTGCGGTAATCAGGCATCTCAGACTCACCGGGGAACAGAAAGATTACAGTGCTGCCGTTAAGCAGAGCAGTACCATAGGACAGGAAAACCTGGAAAAAAGATATCAGAACGAAACCCTCATGATGGAGAGAATCGCCGCCGGTGATACCTCCGGTGCTCTGAAGGAACTCTCGCGGATTACAAGAACCGGCATGGATGTCAGATCATCAGATTCGATCAGTTCTCAGCATTATTATCTTGCGGTAATGAATGCATTGTGCAGGAAGGCTGCAGAGAAGGGAGGAGTGCATCCGTATTATCTGGATGAGATTTCAAGAGAGATGTCCGTGAAAATACTGAAGACATATAATATGGAAACGCTGGACAGAATGCCGGCTGAAATTCTGGCCGGATACTGCCGGTGCGTGGCCGAATTAAATGTCAGCGGCTATTCAAATACAGTTTCCCGGGCACTGAACTACATCAATGCAAATCTGGACAGTCAGAAGCTGTCACTTGCGGCTGTGGCAGATGAACTGAATGTAAGCAGAAGCTATCTTTCGGCGCGCTTCAAAGAGGAACTGCATCAGACACTGACGGACTATACAGCAAAAAGGCGCATTGAGAATGCGAAGGAACTGCTCAGGGACACATCTCTGCCGGTGCAGGATATCGCTTCGCTTTCCGGGATCGATGATGCGGCATATTTTACAAGAATGTTCAAAATGAAAACCGGTATGACACCGCGTCAGTACCGGAAAATTTCGGTAAAGAAACAGTGATATGCCGGCATCAGAGAAAACTTCTGATGAATTCAGCCACGCCGCCGTCACGGTCATCTGCAGTAATCATACCGGCGGCCTTTTTTGCGTCTTCGCAGGCATTGGCCACTGCGGCTGAAAGACCTGCGCTTTCAAGCATGCAGGCGTCATTTCCGCCGTCACCGATCGCCGCTGTTTCCGAAAGATCTATGTTCAGCTCATTCAGAATGATTTTCAGTGCAGATAATTTGTCAACCAATTTCGGTGCAATATCAATGACCACGTCCTGTGAGCAGTGAAAATTGTATCTGTCCCCGAACTGCTTTTCGAGCAGAGGGCGGAAGGATGCCATCGGTTTGGAGCGGGAGCTGACAGATACACGGTAGACCGGTTTTTCGATTGCGGAAAGCAGATCATGAACCAGGCGGATATCCATTCTTACACTGCTGAAATCATAGTTCAGTATTTCCGAATATCCGTTGGAAAGCACATAGGAGTCCTGGGGAATATTAAATGTAAAGCCGTATTCCCGGCTCATCAGATAAAGCGTCCTGACATCTTCGGGATCAAAGGCATGCTCAAAGATGATTCTCTGATCACGGCAGCGGTATATCAGGGCGCCTGTATCGCTGATCAGATAGTTGTTTCCGCTGATGATGCCTGTTTCCGCAGCAGTGAGCTTTGTGCCGTACATTGTCCGGCTGCTGGCGAATATGACCGGAATGCCGGCATCCTTCAGCTGCTGCAGTGCTTTGATGTTTTCGGGATGTATGCTGTCTGTTTCGGAACAGTACAGGGTATGATCTATATCTGTCACAAATGCCTTTATCATAATCTTCTGCCTTTCTGATCTGCCGGCGCCGCGGTCTGTCTGATAAAAAACCGCAGCTATTCTGCGGTCTTCCCTGCGGGTTTCTTTGCGGGTGCCTTTTTTGCGGCAGGCTTTTTCTCTGCCTTTTTCTTCTCTGCCGGTTTCTTTTCGGCAGGCTTCTTCTCTTCGGGAGCTTTTTCTTCAGCCTTCGTTTCTTCGGGGGCTTTTTCAGCTTTCTTTTTCTCCGTCTTCTTTACATCCGGTTTTTTCTCCGCTTTTCTGGCAGCTTTCTTTTCTTCGGCTTCCTTTTTCTCGGCGGCTTTTCTTTCTTTTCTTGCCTTCTTTTCGGCTTTTTCTTTTTCCTTGCGCAGTTTTTCCGCTTTTCTTTCTGCCTTTTCCTGCTTTTCGATCTTGAGCTTCAGCTCTTCCGGCCACAGCAGTTCATAGGCGATCCAGAGCGGTTCGCCTTCAAGAAGTTTTCTGACCTGCTTGAAATCGCTTGTCAGGAAGTCGGGGCCTGCTTCAACCAGTTCATATGTTCTTTCGCGGTTGGAAAGGAATCCGATCGTGAAGCATCCGCAGGTCTGTGCGACTTTGATGTCGGAGGCACTGCCGCCGATGTAAATTGCGCATTTTGTCTTCAGCAGCATGCATGCCTTGAGCATGTTGTCGGGATCAAGATCTTCGTTCTTTGTGTAATCCAGACCGATGATGACATCCATGTACTGAAGCATATCTGTATGCTGCAGCTGTTCGACAATGGAGGCACGGTCTCTTGTTGAGATGACGCCGGTTCTGTAGCCTTCCTGTTTCAGCCACTTCAGGAAATCCTTTGCGCCTTTGGTCGGCTGGATCAGATTGCGCAGATGTGCGCTCTGGTAGGAGCGGTATTCATCCACAAGTTTTTCGGTATTCTTTCCGGGAAAATATTTCCTGAGAATCGTATCAAGCTGGGTTCCCAGAACTTCGTGTTCCGTTTCGCGTGTGAATTCATTTCCCCTGTCGTATTTTGAAAAAAGCTCTCTGTAGGTTGCCAGAACTGCCGGTTCCGTATGCATGACTGTGCCGTCAAAATTGAACAGTATTGCCGGTTTTCCGAGTTCTTCCGAACGTTTCAGTAATTCTTTCGCTGCTTTCTTGTCTTTCTTTTCCATAAACAACTCCCGGATCTGATTAAAATGATATGATTGTGAATCTCTGCGTTAAATGAATTATATCATTCTGATGTTTATTGTTACAGATGTCTGAATCATATTTCAGCGGCTGTTTTATGCACATAAAAAGAAAGAACCCGTTACGGGTTCTTTGAGACACTGTCAGTCCTGATATTACTGCTTATTCAGCGGATCCCGGAGCGACGATATTCATGGGCATGCCGATCATTTCGAAGGCATTTTCTCCGTTTTTGAGAATACTCATGAATTCTTCGCCGGTAATTGTTTCCTTTGTGTAGAGATAGTTGGACAGTCTGTCGAGATCCTCTCTGTGTTCCTCAAGGATCTTTCTGGCTTTGTCGTGCTGTGTCCTGACAAGTTCAACGACCTTTCTGTCGATTTCCGAAGCCGTCGATTCACTGCATGCAAGTGTTGTATCTCCGCCGAGGTACTGGTTTTTCACCTGTTCCATTGCGACCATGCCGAATTCATCGGTCATGCCGTAGCGGGTGATCATGGCTCTGGCAAGCTTTGTGGCCTGTTCAATATCATTGGAGGCACCTGTCGTAACTCTGCCGAAGCGCACTTCCTCGGCGGCTCTGCCGGCAGTGTATGTGGCGATCTTGTTTTCCAGTTCCTCTTTTGTATAAAGATAGTGATTGCCTTCCTCAACCTGCATGGTGTAGCCGAGGGCACCGGAAGTGCGGGGGATGATCGTGATCTTCTGCACCGGCGCGCTGTCGGTCTGCAGGGCAGCCACAAGGGCGTGACCTGTTTCATGATAGGCAACCGTCAGTTTTTCTTCATCCGTCAGAATGGCATTTTTCTTCTGGTAGCCTGCAAATACGACTTCGATGCTTTCCTCGAGATCCTTCTGCGTCACTTCCGTACGATGTTCGCGGACTGCCCGCAGTGCACCTTCATTGATAATGTTGGCCAGCTCGGCACCGGATGCGCCGGATGCCATTCTGGCAATGGCATTGAAGTCAACGCTGCTGCTCATCTTTACCTTGGCGGCATGGACCTTCAGAATGTCTTCACGGCCCTTGAGATCAGGCAGTTCCACCGGAACACGCCTGTCAAATCTTCCCGGTCTGAGAAGGGCAGGATCAAGTGATTCCGGTCTGTTTGTGGCAGCGAGAATAATCACGCCGTTATTGGATTCAAAGCCGTCCATTTCCGTCAGAAGCTGGTTCAGCGTCTGCTCACGTTCGTCATTTCCGCCGAGATTGCCGGATACACGCTTACCTCCGATCGCATCAATTTCATCGATAAATACGATGCATGGAGCTTTTTCCTTGGCCTGTTTGAACAGGTCCCTGACTTTGGAGGCACCCATGCCGACGAACATTTCAACGAATTCCGAACCGCTGATTGAGAAGAACGGAACATTTGATTCACCGGCGACTGCCTTGGCAAGCATCGTCTTTCCGGTTCCCGGAGGACCTACCAGCAGGATTCCCTTTGGCATGGAAGCACCGATATGGGAGTATGCGGAAGGGTCCTTCAGATAATGAACAATTTCCTGCAGGCTTTCCTTGGCCTCATCTTCGCCCGCAACATCCTTGAACAGGATGCCGGAGGAGGATTTTATATAAACTCTGGCATTGGATTTGCCCATATTGAACATCATAGAATTGCCGCCGTCTTTTCCGATCAGCTTGTTCATCATGAGATGCCAGACGAGATAGAAGAAGCCAAGCGGCAGAAGCCACCCGAGCAGGAGGCTGATCAGCGGGGACGTCTGCTGGATGATTTCGGATTTGAATTCGGCGCCGGATTCATAGAGACGTTCCGTGAGTCCCGGGTCATAGAGAGTTCCTGTCTTATAAACCTGTTCGCCGTCATCAGCTTTCAGTGTGAAAAGAATCTGATTGTCTTCAACCATGACTTCCTTGATGCGGCTCTCCACGGTTGCGGCCATAAAGGTTCCGTAATCAACTTCGGTGACCTTTTTCTGCCTGAGGGCAGGAATGGCAAACAGATTCAGCAGTGCAAGTACCAGGATTACCACTGCGTAGTAGTAGATCATGGGCTTTTTCGGTTTGTCTATTTTCTCCATAGGATTTCACCTTCTTTCTTATGGATAAGCAACATTTTAGCACTTAATGACGCGGAGTGCTAACTGTTTTGCTCTTTCACATGAAAATAACGAGATTCAGCGTTTTTATGAACATAATTCGGGAAAATCGCACATCCGCGGGTATCCGGGGACTGATATACTATGTTGCATAAGAAGGAAATGAGGCAGTGATCATGGCAGATTCGTCGGAAGACAGGAATTATATTGAGGAAGCATCGGCTTATATCACCGGTCTGTTTGAAAACAGGTCGGACGGACATGGGGCGGACCATACCTTCAGGGTATACAGAAACGCACTGATGATTGCGGAAACGGAAGAGGGATATGATCCGGAAATTGTATCCCTGGCAGCGCTTCTGCATGACGCGGATGACCATAAGCTGTTCCATACGGAGAACAACGCCAATGCCCGTTCCTTTCTTGCCGGCCTGGATATCAGTGAAGA
>JAILGV010000010.1 GCA_024696355.1 Solobacterium sp. | reverse complement strand
AAAGGCCAGGGAACTGGGAGCCGAAGGTATCGGGCTGTGCCGTACAGAGCATATGTTCTTTGAGCCGGAACGCATTGCGGCATTCCGTGAAATGATCTGCTCCGATACTGTTGAAGAACGTGAAGCTGCTTTGAATAAAATTCTTCCTTATCAGCAGAGTGACTTTGAAAAACTGTACGAAGTGCTGGAAGGATATCCTGTCTGCATTCGTTTCCTGGATCCGCCGCTCCATGAGTTTGTGCCCACCAGTGATGATGAAATCCGTCTGCTCGCTGAAGCGCAGGGGAAGAGCATTGAAACAATCAAAAATATCATTGCGTCCCTGCATGAATTCAATCCCATGATGGGACACCGCGGCTGCCGTCTTGCGGTAACCTATCCTGAAATTGCCAAAATGCAGACCAGGGCGGTTATCCGGGCTGCGATTAAGATCCAGAAAGCACATCCTGACTGGAATATTCGTCCCGAGATTATGATTCCGCTGGTATGTGAAGTCAAGGAACTGAAATATGTGAAAAAGGTTGTTGTTGAAACCGCAGATGAGGAAATTGCCAATGCCGGCGCTGTGCTTGAATATGAGGTCGGTACTATGATTGAAATTCCGAGGGCTGCGCTGACCGCGGATGAAATCGCAGCTGAAGCTGATTTCTTCTGCTTCGGTACAAATGACCTGACCCAGATGACGTTCGGATTCAGCCGGGATGACGCAGGTAAATTCCTTGGTGCATATTATGATACAAAGATCTTTGAAAATGATCCTTTTGCCAAACTGGATCAGACCGGTGTCGGCAAACTGATGAAGATGGCCATTGATCTTGGCAGGCCTGTCAATCCGAAACTGCATGTCGGTATCTGCGGCGAACACGGCGGAGACCCGAGCTCCGTTGAATTCTGCCATCGGATCGGTCTTGATTATGTAAGCTGTTCACCTTTCCGCGTACCGATTGCCCGTCTGGCTGCGGCACAGGCAGCGATCAGCAATTCATCCAAATAAGGAAAAAACAAGCGTAAACAAAGCACGGCACAGATGATTATCTGTGCCGTGCTTTTGCTACATATCCTTTTCTGCTGTGCTGCAGGCTTCCTTTGCTATTTCCCAGCTGTAACCCTTTCTGACCAGTGAAGAAATCACTTTCTGTCTGCTTTTATACAGATCGGAATCCGGCTTTACCCTTGCCCATGCTTTTTTAGCCAAAGATACGGCGTTTATAAGTTCCTCGGATTGATCATGATTTTCCAGAGAGGAAACAATCATATCTTCTGGAATCCCTTTTGTTTTGAGCTCCCTGTGAATGAAAGAGGGACCATACTTCCGACCCAGACGGTACTGAATCCACTGCTCACAGAACTCTCTGTCGTTGAGTAGTTTTTCCTTTTCAAGCTTGTATATCACCAAATCAACAACTTCTGACGAATATTTGCTGCGCTGCAGGCGGACTATTATTTCGCCCTTGCTGCATGGACGCCTGGCTAACATGGCCACAGCCTGATTAAGAGCCCTGGGGTACTGATGTATCCGAATAAACTGGCTGAAAGCTTCAGTATCCATTTCTAAATTCTCCGCAAGACAGGAGTCAGCGAGATCGTCCTTTTTCAGCCAGTACTTACTGCCGTCGTCCAGACAGACACAAACATAAGAACCATGATATTCAAATGCGGTTATTCTGACCATGCCGGAAGCTCCTTTCGGAAAGCCCAATGCAGCATGTCCCTGTTTGAGCATCCCAGACGGCCTATTCTGGCCTCACTGCATCCGCCGTTCAAGGTGATTACCATATCGCCTGTTGCATCATTCCAGAAAGCACCGTCCACACAGCCATAAGCAAATCCCTGATGTCCGTAAATCGTGTGATCCGAAATATACGGGTCATTGATACGCAGAAGACCGAGTCCATATGAAAGTGTCGGAGACAGCGCTCCATAGGATGCATGTTCTGTTTTCATATCCTCCACAGAGGCGGCAGAAAGATAATGATTATCATTTGAAGACAACATATGGAAAAACGTGAAAAGGGAACCGATATCAGTATATAAGCTTCCGGATGTATGCCCGTAATGACAGAGAGGATCAGGATCGGAAAGCCGGACAGAACCCAGACTGGATACGGTCACATCTTTGTTTTTGCGATAAGGCAGAATACGGGTAACAGGCATGATTTTATTCAGGGGCACGCGGCAGCCTTCCAAAGACGCGTTCATTTTCATGGGATCGAAGATGTAACGATCAAAAACAGAACTGACAGGAAGACCCACCGCCTGTTCAAAAATGCACCCTATCAGACCG
>JAILGV010000192.1 GCA_024696355.1 Solobacterium sp. | reverse complement strand
CGACAGCTTCGGTTCATACGGTTCGTACAGATATTTCTGCGGTGCTTCCAGGAGATCGGAAATACCGAACATATATTTTCTGTCCAGCGGCATAGAGCTGACATACATGATGTTGTCCCTCAGCCTGAGTCTGGTTACCAGGAACTTTCTGAGTGTTCCCTCCGGCTTCCTGGACACTTCAATCCGGACGAGGTCCATCTTCTTTCTTTTCTTCAGCATCGCTGCCATCTTGTCGCGGTAATCCCCGTATTCGTCATATGCATCATCATCCACATGCACGTCCGCATTCCTGGTTATTACAAACTTGATCCGGTCTGTGAATACAGCTCCTTTGAAGACAGTTTCCATATTTGCCAGAATCAGATCCTCTGTATGAACAAACCTGCAGGTTCCCTTTTTCCCGGGCAGACGGATGATCTTCTGCAGGCTTCCGGGAACCGGAACCAGGGCAACTGCCTGTGCACCCTGATACTTCATGACGCCGGCTGTATAAATAACCCCGGTGAGCAGCGGCGGCAGAGGATGCCGGCTGTCCACAATCTGGGCACCGAGAAGCGGTTCGACCTTGGCCGCAAAGAATTTCTTCAGCCACTGCTTTTCTGTCTTCGTGCACTCCTCGTATCCGAGGTCTTCAATTCCCTCCTTTTTCAGGGCTTTTTTAAGATCCTTAAATGTATCCTCGCGTCTGTCGCAGAGTCTGTTGGCAGCCGCATAAATCTTTTTCAGCTGTCCTTCCGCAGTCAGTCCCGATTTGTTGTCAATGCGGTCCGGCTTCATCTGTTTCTGATCGGTCAGAGAACCTGCACGGACGGAAAAGAATTCATCCAGATTGGAGGAAAAGATAGCGACAAACTTCATTCTTTCAAGAAGCGGAACACTTTTGTCCCTGGCTTCGTTCAGACATCTCTCATTGAAACGGAGCCACGAAAGCTCACGGTTCTGCGTATACCCTTCTTTATATAAGTCTTTCTGCATATAAACCTCATCTCAGCTTTTTGAAATTCAGATATACAATTCCGTCTCCGAGTTCAGCCCTGTCAAAGCCCCTGTAGCCGCTGATGCCCGGCGTGCGGAACAGATAATCACCCTCGTCTGCATCAACCGGAGCCTGTACCAGCGACAGTTCATCAATCAGTCCGGCCTTTTCAAACGCTTCATTGATCAGCGGCCCGCCTTCAAGCAGAAGCACCTCGATATCAAACAGCCCGTACAGCTTTTCCAGAACTGTTTCCAGATCAAGTTCCGTCTCTCCTCCGAAAATATAGGAAATGCCTTTTTCCCTGAGCCATAACAGATAGGCATCACTGACCATGTCGCTGCAGAGAACTTCAATCACATGACACTGATCATAACCCGGATCATCATCGTGAATGTAATTGTCCTGCCATCCGAGTCTTCCCTTCCTGTCAAACGCAACGGCATAGTGATCGGCTTTTCCGTGCACATAATCTTCTCTGTCACATGTCAGGCCCTCATAAGCAGACAGGTCCGCGGCATGGCCATGCACGAATGATTCGTCCATGGTAACCCTGCCGCACGCAAATGCGTCCGCATAAAAATCTCCGTGAATCCTGTAGTATTCCCTGCATGCACCGGCGCAGGCTTCATCACCCAGCCATTTGCCTGCTGCCCTGCCTTCTCTGGATATCAGCATATGGCAGATAACGTAAGGTCTTTCTGTATTCATACAACCTCCGGTTTATTATTTCTGTATTGTTCAGCTAATTATTATTATAACGCGATGAATCGGTGGTTCTGCAATTATCAGTTTCTGCAAAAACTATTATTCTCAACATTCATGCATGCTTACCGCCGGTATTTCAGGTCTTTTTTTTGGCATATTTGGCAGAAGCGCTGTAAACTTTTACTTTGTATACGGGTGATACTATGCATAAAACAGCAAACGACTTCGGTGAAGGAAAAATCATCAGCCTGATAACATCACAGGCAATCCCGCTGATTATTGCACAGCTTGTACAGCTGCTTTACAGCATTGTGGACAGAATCTATATCGGACATCTCCCCCAAACGGGAACACTTGCCCTGACCGGCATCGGCCTGACATTTCCGATCGTAACAATTATTGCGGCCTTTACCAATCTCTTCGGAACCGGCGGCGCTCCGCTGTTTTCGATGAGCAGAGGCGCCGGAAATCAGGAAAAAGCAGAAAGGATTCTGGGCACTGTGCAGGCTCTGATTATCACAGCGTCACTGATTCTGTCTGCATCGATATATCTGTTCCGCGAACCGATCCTGTATCTATTCGGTGCCTCGGCGGAATCATTTCCCTACGCAGATTCCTACCTGAAGATCTATGTCTTCGGAACAATCTTTGCCATGACAGCCACAGGCATGAACGGATTCATCAATGCCATGGGCTATCCCAGGATCGGCATGCTTACCGTAGTCATCGGGGCTGTTCTCAATCTGATTCTTGATCCGGTCTTTATCTTTCTTCTGCATATGGGCGTTGCCGGAGCCGCAGCCGCAACCGTAATCAGTCAGGCTGTTTCGGCATTCTGGGTAATCCGCTTTCTGACCGGTCCCGGTCTTTCCCTTCGTCTGAAACGTGACAATCTGAAAATTGATTTCGGTCTTACAGTACAGATCATTCGGATCGGCATTGCCGGATTTATTTTCCAGGCAACCAATTCACTTGTTCAGATTCTCTGCAATTCCACCCTGAGTATTTTCGGCGGCGATCTGTACGTCAGCATTATGACCGTACTGAATTCCGTCAGGGAGATTCTGCAGCTTCCCGCCACCGGTCTCTCACAGGGATCGCAGCCGGTGATCGGCTACAATTACGGAGCCGGAAAATACGAAAGAGTCAAGGAATCAATCCGCACCATGATGTTTATCTGTTCCGTCTATACCCTTGCGGCATGGCTTGTCATCCTGCTGTTTCCGAAGTTCTTCATCACTCTTTTCTCAAGTGATCCCGGACTGCTGGACGCCGGGGTCAGATCCATGCATATCTATTTCTTCGGCTTTGTATTTATGGCTCTGCAGTCAGCCGGGCAGAATACGTTCCAGTCGCTCGGAATGTCAAAACACGCCGTGTTTTTCTCTTTGTTAAGGAAAGTGATCATCGTCGCTCCCCTGACCGTGATTCTGCCCAGAATCGGCTTCGGCGTATCCGGAGTCTTTATGGCCGAACCGGTTTCCAACGTCATCGGAGGCACTGCATCGTTTACGGGCATGTACTTCATGGTATACAGAAAACTCGGAAAAGAACCCGTCAAAGGTACCGCCAGAGTATAAACTCAGATATCTGAATTCTGATGTCTGCCTCCTCGGTATAACGGACCGTATCAGTCCGCTGTCCCGGGAGGTTTTTTACATCAGGAAGTCTCATATTGTGAAAACAAAAAAGCTCTCACTGAGAGCCCTTCTGTTCATCCTCAGATACAGGTTCATGCAGAACAACACTGCTGAGCAGACCGACGTATCTGTCGCGTGCTTCCCTGTATTTCTCATTGAATGATTCATCATTTCCTTTATGCAGGTTATATATATACTCATGGACCCGGTCATACAGTTCTGGCTGAACACGGGTAATGATCGCCAGACCGACATTGGAACATGTATCTGATATGCGCTCCATATCATGAAGCACATCCACAAAGCACGTACCGGCAGTGACTGTGCACAGCCCGACTTCCAGTCTGTGCAGATGCTGCTGACGGATGATCTCAACCATATCGTCAACGACTTCCTCGAGCGGCTCGATATTTCTCGCGGCCTCGATATCCCTGCTGCCGAATGCCTTTTCCGCTTCGTCCAGAACCTGCTTCAGCAGTGATTCCATAATTCCGAGTTCACTGATGGCCATTTCCGAAAGCTTCACACCCTTTCTGCTGAGAGCGGCAGCCGCCTCGCATATATTCGTGGCGTAATCACCAAGCCGTTCAAATTCGACAACGAGCTTATAATACTCATTCATTATTTCAGGACGGTTTTCTGCGGTATGGGTCGCCGCCATCTCAGCCAGATAATTGGTGACAAGGTCCGCCAGCATATCAATGTTCTCTTCTTCCTCGTCGATTTCAGCTGCGATGTTTGCGTCATATTCCTGCAGAAGCATGCAGGCTTTTTCAATATTGGAACGTGATGCAGTGAACATTGCCATCAGTGCATCATAACAGCTTTTCAGAGCGATCGCGGGCGTAGCGAAGAATTTCGGATTCAGTGCTTCAATCCTGTCCCTGTACTTGTTTTCTGCAGCCGGGCTGTCCTTCACGATCTTTCGGGTGATATCCTCGAGCACTGTGACCAGGGGAATCGTCAGAACAGCGCTTGCTATATTGAATACTGAGTTTGTATTCGCAATGATCCCGGAATTGACCACGGTATTCCAGATACCGTCAAGCAGTCCTACTTTCCGTGTAATGAATATTCCGGACAGAACCAGCACGGTCTTGCAGAAGTTGTAAAGGATATTGTAAATACCGACACGTCTGGCTTCTGTTCCTGCGCCGATCCAGCAGACGATGGCAGTCGTCACGCAGTCACCGAGATAAACACCGACAATCACGGAATAAACCGCCCTGAATATCAGACCGCCAGAAGCGGACAGTGCCTGCAGGATGCCGATCGTTGCCGAAGAACTTTGCAGAATAAATGCGACGGCAGCGCCTGCGGCGTAGCCCAGCAGCGGATTGTCGCTCAGACCGGTGAACAGGGAATCAAAGACGCCGTTCTCCGACAGCACATTCACGGCTGAAGTCATGTTCAGAAGGCCGGTAAAAAGTATACCGAAGCCGATTGCCACAGAACCGATCGTTTTTGAATTCTTGAATCTGTTCGTCATCAGCAGAACAATACCGATGATCAGGGCGATCGGCGCAAGGGATGACGGCTTGAACAGCTCCAGAAATCCGACTGAACTGTTCAGATCCAGCAGACGTATGATCTGGCCGGTCACTGTCGTACCGATATTCGCACCGATAATAATGCCGAGTGACTGCCTGAATGTAATAATCCCTGCCGCCACAAGACCGGAAGTAATGACAATGGTTGCCGTGGATGACTGGATGACTGCCGTCACCAGCGTACCCAGCAGAACCGCCTTCAGCGTGCTGTTGGTTACTGATTCCATCATACGCTTCAGGGTGCCGGAGGATCCTTCCTTCAATCCGTCCCCCATCAGCCTCATGCCGTAAAGGAACAGCGCCAGGCCTCCGAATAATGTCAGAATATCAAAAATACTCATAAATCAGCTCTTTCTGTCAGATGTTTATAATAGGACAAGCCTATTGTTTATATTTTACGGGAAATGACCTGCACTTTCAATTTTGCCTGATCAAAGTGAATGCTTTCTGACGCACAGCCGCTCTGTGCGGTATCTGCCAAAAAACAGAACTTCATATGAAGTTCCTGTTTTCAGATATTCATCATCCGGCGTCAGTGCTCCGGGCCGGCACTGAAATCCACAAAGAACGCATCTCCGAGCCCTTCATCCTCGAAGTATTCCTGGAAGGCAAGGAAGAAGTTTTCATATCCCTCCGGCACCTCATACACCAGATCGCCCGATACGGTCTGACCCGGCATCAGATCATATTCCGGTTCAAGCATTCCTTCTGTATATTTGTTTGTTTCATACGTAACGGGAACCGCAAAGTCTTCGTCTCCCGTTTTTCCCCACTGAACCTGGAAATCACTGTCATACATATGCACCGGTTTATCAAATGTTCCTGTAACGGACATATTGACAACCAGCAGCTTCATGCCGGCGGAAGGCTTTACCGTTTCGCCGTATGTCTCCGCAAACTCAGCACCGCTGACAGTGAAATCAAAGAAAGCCGTCCGCATGGTATCTCCTGCTCTGCCTTCTGCGAACCCGTTGGAGCTGATTACCGTCGTATCCCGCGGTACATCCTCCGG
>JAILGV010000191.1 GCA_024696355.1 Solobacterium sp. | reverse complement strand
GATACGGCAAGATACTACGGCAACGAAACAGGCGTCGGAAAAGGCCTGCAGAAAGCCATGGATGAAGGCATCGTCACACGTGAGGAAGTCTTTATTACCAGCAAAGTCATGCCTTCGGATTATGACCGTGCAGCACAAGGTATTCAAAACTCCCTGCGTGATCTGAATGTTTCCTATATCGATCTGATGCTCATACACCAGCCCGGCAGTAACGATGAAGCTGTATACAGAGCCCTGGAGAATGCTGTCAGAGCCGGCACCGTCCGCTCTGTCGGCATCTCAAACTACTATACAAAGGAAGCCGTCGATGAAGTGCTCTCCTATGCAGAGATCATGCCGGCAGTCATCCAGAATGAAAATCATCTGTATTATCAGAATACAGAGCTTCAGGACTATGTCAGACAGTACGGCATCGTCATCGAATCCTGGTATCCCTTCGGAGGGCGCGGGCATACCGCCGATCACTTCGGAAACGAAACAATCGGTCAGCTTGCCGCAAAATACGGAAAGACACCGGCCCAGATTATTCTGCGATGGCATATCCAGGCAGGATATATCACCATTCCCGGTTCTTCAGATCCGGATCACATAGCAGAAAATTATGATATCTTCGGCTTCTCATTAACAGAGGAAGAAATGCAGGACATATACGCTCTCGATACTCATGAGCGTTACGAGAACTGGTAAAAAAGAGACGTGCAGTGCACGTCCCTTTTTCATCAGAATACGAAGTTTCCGTTCCGGAATACCGGGACAGCCTTGCCGTCCTCCGTGATTCCGTCAATGCTCATGTCCTTTGTTCCGAACATGAAGTCCTCATGTGTCATGGACTTGTTGGCACCGTGTGCCAGCAGTTCCTCTTCACTCATTTCCGTTCCGCCCCTCAGATTCTCCGGATACGGATTGCCCAGTGCCAGATGGCATGCGGCATTCTCGTCATAGAGCGTATCGAAGAACAGGATGCCGGATCTGGAAATCGGCGAATCATACGGCACCAGCGCCACTTCTCCGAGATAGCAGGAACCTTCATCGAATTCCACCAGTGACTTCAGTGTTTCCTTTTCCTTCTTTGCATCAAAGTCAACCACTTTTCCATTTTCAAACCGGAACCAGAAATCTTCTATTACCTTTCCCTGATAGCTGAGCGGCTTGGATGCATGGACAATACCGTTTGTGCCTGTTTTCAGCGGCATGCAGAAGACTTCCTCGGTCGGCATGTTGGGATCGAAGTATACACCCTTAGGGGTAAAGCAGCCTCCGCCGCACCAGATATGATCCTTTACCAGCTCAACGGTCAGGTCCGTGCCCAGTCCGCTGGTAAAGTGCAGTGCCTTAAACTGATATTCCGTCAGCTTTCCGGCATGCCTGATCAGCTCTTCATCGTGTTCCTGCCAGTCTTTGACAGGATCATTGTCCTCTGTTACGCGGGTTACCGCAAAGATGGCATCGCCCAGCTTCTCAAACGCTTCCTCATCAGGAAGATCCGGGAAGACAACCTTTGCCCATTCCACAGACGGGATGCCGAACAGGCACCACTGCCCGATATTGTTCATAGTATATGCCTGCAGATCGGCCACCTTGCGGTGGTATGCCTGCTGGTAGGCATTGAGTTTCTTCGGATCACAGTCCTTCAGTCCGCCCGGTTTGTCCGACATGATTCCCAGATATGCCGCACCGTTGTCCTGCTGGTTCTTCATCCTGTCATAAACCCAGTCGGGGATATCCGACAGTGTTTCAATGCTCTGATAGTCAAAGTTCATGCGGCTCAGTTCCTGATCCGTCCAGTCCACCGTGACTGACTTTGCGCCGGCTTCGTATGCCTTTCTGACAACCATGCGTACAAATTCCGCATCCCTGACTGCCGCCCTGATGATCAGCGGCTGGCCCTTCTGAACATTGACGCCTCTTCTTACGGCAAGCTCCGCAAGCTTTTCATACATTTTTTCAGTTACCATGGAATTCCTCCTGTTTTCTCCATTATATGCATGTCCCGGCATTAAACAAACCGATGCGCCCGGACAGTATCCGTTCAGAGTCTTTTTTCAAACCCGCCTTCAATCATCGGCCCTTCAAAGAATGTTACAAATGCATGCGGGTCGGTTCCGGTGATGATGTTGTGCAGTTCCGATGTTTCATATTTGTTGATGGCACAGAAGAGTATCTCCTTGCTGTGATTTGTATATGCACCGTATCCGTTCCAGAATGTGACTCCCCTTCCCATCTTTTCCATGATGACATGCTTCATATCAGCGTTGTCCGTAAAGATTACAGCCGCCACATTGATATTCTGTGAGTGGAAATGATCCGCAACTGTATACAGAATCGCAACAAACACAATGGAATACATGGTAATGTTCACATCAAAGATAAACAGACATACCGAGAACAGAACCGCATTGATCATGATCGAGATTCTGCCTGTTTTAAACCCCGGATGGAGCTTGACAAGGCACATGCACGGAATATCGATTCCGCCGCAGCAGGCACTGCTTCTTAAGGCAAGACCAACCCCCGTGCCGCAGATCATCGCCCCGAAAATGCAGTTCAGAAGAATATCCGGGGTTACCGGCTGCTTCAGCGGCGGAAGCAGGGAAAGAATCAGTGTCTGGATGAGAATGGAAATCATGGTTCTGATGCAGAACTGCGTATTCATGATTCTGAACGCCAGAACAAAAAGCGGAATATTGATCAGAAGATTAATGATTCCCATGATATCCGTATTTTCGGGAAGTGTAAAAAAGAGTGAAATGAAGTGCTTTATGATCTGTGCCAGGCCGATGACGCCGCCGAAATTGATTCCGCAGGGATTAATGAACAGATAGATGCCCAGGGACAGCAGGATACTGCCTGCAGTCAGTTCGCTGTACTGCTTGAAAGTTTTACTCATATACGTTTCTTCTTCAACCGCTTAATTATATCACTGTCTTATTCCCACTAATGAAGCAACGTGTTGAGTAATTCCCGGAAAAAACACGGAAAAATGACGAACAGCAGCGATTCATGTTGGTTCCGTGAGGGTTTTTGAGCAGATTTTGTACATTTCATAAGGCAAAAATCCCCAGCTGCCCTCAATTTTTCCCCAATCGTCGGTGAAAATACGTACTGAATCCGTGAAAACTGTTTGTGCAGTACGTTCGCCTGTTCAGGAAAAAGAACTGTTCATATTGTCAATCAGTAAAATTTCCGATGCCGGTTTCTTATGTTTTCTTTATACTTAAATCAGGAGGGTATATCATGAACAAAACATTGATCAGAGCCGCAGCCGGCAC
>JAILGV010000165.1 GCA_024696355.1 Solobacterium sp. | reverse complement strand
GTTTGTGATATCCACTGTCTTGTCATCACGGCAGGCAGCGAAGAAGCACGGACATGTTTCCCTTGTGACATTCTGATACGGATACGGCATGCCGGGCTGGCACATATCCACGATATCTTCAAGAATCGCCGGATAGACCAGAACCGCGGCGGCAGGTCTGTGCTTTGCCTGGGTGGCAGCGACAGCCGCCAGATGGCCGCCGGCGGAGAAACCGGAAATGACGATCTTATCAGCATCGATATGCCATTCTTCGCTTCTGCTCCGGATGATTTCCATAGCTTCTTCATAATCTTCCAGAGGCATCGGCCACTTTCCCTTTTTGTTGGTGGTGTATCTCAGGATAAAGGCCTGATAGCCGGCCTGAAGATATGTCATGGCGACCGGATCCGCTTCCCTGTCGGAGCACATGACATAACCGCCGCCCGGCAGCACCAGCATGGCCGGACGTTTCTCAAAACCGAATTCTCCGCCTGCTTCCTGAATATATGCGGTCAGAGTGACATTTCTTTCTTCGTTCATTACGATCACTTCGCTTTTCATCATGCTTTCCTCCAGATCTTTTTCAATTCTTCGGCAATATAGTTTTCCGCTTCTTTTGCATAAGCTTCCTGCTCGGGATTCTTCGCATCCTGATCAGGGTATTCTTTATGGTTGACTTCCAGGAAGCCATGCAGTGCATTTTCCCAGAGTCTGAATTCTGTATTGACGCCTGCTTCTTTCAGCAGCTCATTGTATTTTCGGGAATGTTCTGTCAGCGGATCCGTTCCGCAGCATGCAAAAACAGCCGGGGCGATTCCTTTCAGCTGCTCATTTGATGCTGCGACAGGTGAGATATACGGATCATTTACCGATACGCCCTCCGGGAAGAAGACCTCTTTCATGACATCCATGGTCTTATCATCGAGCAGACCGTTGAATTTCGTGAAATCCAGGAACGGATAGCACAGCACCTGCGCAGAAAGATCAATGCCCTGATCATGCAGAATCAATGTGGATGCCGCTGCCAGATGACCGCCGGCGGAAAATCCCATCACGGCAAACCTTTCTCTGTCCAGCTGATATTCTTCACTGTGTTCCATAAAGTATTTCACGGTATCTGCAATTTCATTCTGCGGATACGGGAACGGACGGATATCCAGTTTGGTGTAATTGATATTGACAATGAAAGCTCCGCACTTTTCCGCCATATCCAGGCAATATGAATCCAGTTCACTGGCATCGCAGCCAACCCAGCCGCCGCCATGGATATTGAAGATCACCGGATATGGCGCTTCTGTATTATGCGGACGGTACAGAAAGACATTCACAGGATCTGCATTTTCTCTTTTTACCCGAAATGCTTCTCCTTTCGTGTCTTTCCACACTTCCTGTTTTCTTTTGAGTCGGATCATCTTTTTCATCATTTCAGTTTTCAGGCTCATTTGCTTACATTCCCGTTTTTTCTTTTTACTCACACATTCCGTACAGGCGGCGGGCCATATCCGCCTTGTAGCGGAAACAGTCTTCCCTGAGTTTGTTCTGCAGCGGCATTTCTTCTGCTTTGTCTGTGCCGAAGCCGTGATAGCCGTCTTCATATTTTTTCAGATCGATGAGTTTTCCATGTTCGCTGAGCAGCTGCGCGTAGCGTTCTCCCTGCGGATGCAGAGGATCTTTTCCGCAGACGATAATGACAGCCGGGGAAAGCTTTTTCAGGGTTTCTTCAGAGATCTTCGCTGCCGGGGAAAGCACTTCACTATCCAGCGGGATCGCCGGCGGATAAAGAGCAAACATCATGTCATACAGTTTGTTTCCTTCAGGGAAATCGATCGGGATACTTCCTGTGAAATCCAGAAACGGCACTTCCATGATCTGGCCGGCAATCTGAATATCTTCCTTCGCCAGCAGGATCGCCGCTCCGGCTGTGAGATGGCCACCGGCGCTGCCGCCGGAAAGAATAATCTTATCCGGATTGATGCCAAGCTGTTCCGCATTTTTCTTCAGCCACTTTACTGTATCGGCGACCTCTTCCTGAGGATACGGGAAGCTTCTGTCATACAGTCTTTTGTAATTGACATTGACGACAAAGGCGCCAAGCTCTTCACTTAATCTCTGGCAGTAGCGGTCATCATCGACAGCGTCCATACCGACCCAGGCTCCGCCGTGGATCTGCACAAACACGGGAGCATTTTCCATTTTTTCAGGATAGTACAGCAATACCTCGACCGGTTCATTGCCTTGCCGTTCAATTTTCGCTCTCTGGCCGATGACCGGATCTGTCGCATAATGCTTGTTGATCCTGTGAAAGCGTGCGTTGAATATCATCTTTTTAATCATGTTCAGCGGTTTCATCTTCTACCTCTATTCTTAATTTTCCTTTGCCGCGGATGACGGCCATTGCCCGTCCCTGCCAGGTTTTTACTGTTCTTTCGAAATAGTTTTCATCGCTTTTCGGGTCAGCTGATCCAAGACCCAGAAGTTCAGGATTGTTTTCTTCACTGACGGTCAGATTCACCGTCACATCCGGATTCAGAATTCCCGAATCATCCATGACTGCGAATTCAATGATTCCTTCTCCTGCTTCCATCTGTTCCACATGCACGTCATAGGAAGCGGAAATCAGTTCGTCTGCTTCTGCCGGCTGTCCATTGCGGATATTGACTGCCCTGAGTGTGCCGGGTTCATACACTGCTGTAAAAAAGGCTTTGTCACGGACGGTCTTCTCTTTTCCGACGCACCTGTCATTGATATAGAGTTCCACTTCCTCCGCATCGGAATAAACTTCCACTGTGACTGGATTTCCTTCCTGTCCGCGGTAATTCCAGCGTCTTTCTCCGTCGCTCCATCCCCATTTAGTCGGTGACTGTTTCTCACCGTAATGGGCGGGATCCTGAACGGCAATGTATGGTTCTTTTCTGAGCCCCCAGACAATCTCACGCCAATAGGAGACAGGTCTGCGGTTTCCTGTCAGATCGAAATCCCCGCAGCCGGCTGAGCGCCATGGATATTTACCGTAGAGATCATTATTGTCAGCTTCACCATAGCGGTGCTGACCGACGCCGGCCTCACCCAGATAATCCCAGGCTGCCCAGCCGAAGTCTCCGATGATCTGCGGATGTTTCATGCACTGCTGCCAGTTTTCATAGAGAGCAGCGGGATAGCACTCCGTTCCCAGAATGATACGCTGCGGATAATCTCTGATATCCGTTTCATAGCGGAATTCAGCGTAGTTGTAGCCGGCGATATCCGTCTGACTGAAGGCTTCTTCCAGTGGTTCACCCATTTCTTTTGATGCCAGTACTTTGTAAAGTTCGGCCATATTGCCGTTTAGAATGGAGTTGATATCCACTCCTTTTCTGGCGGCGAGTTCCGGTATTTTATCCATCATGGCAAGAATCATATTGATGCTGTTGACTGTATATCTTGTCTGATCCAGGCTGCGGATCAGATCACAGATCTTCCTGCCATACTGCACTTCATGGGGATCGCTTACTTCGACGATTTCATTTCCAATGGAGTAAATGATTATAGAAGGATGATTATAAGCCAGCTTCACCATGTCCTCTGTATCCCGCTTCCAGTCATTGCGGAATTCACATGAGTAATCTCCCTCAACCTTCGGTACAGTCCATGCATCGCATAATTCCAGCATCACCAGCATGCCAATCTGATCGCAGGCTTCCAGTACTGTGCGGCTTGTTGGAAAATGGGCACAGCGGATGGCATTGTATCCGGCCTCTTTCAGTTTTCTGATGCGCCGGTAAGTCATCGCTTCATGCTCGATTCCACCGATAATCCCGTGGTCCTGGTGTATACAGCCGCCGCGGAGTTTGATTTCTTTACCATTGATCCGCAGTCCTCTGAACGGATCCAGAGACAATGTGCGGATTCCGAAGCTGACTGTTTCAGCGTCATATCCGCACAGCTCCGTGTAACAATCATAAAGATACGGTGCTTCGGGATTCCAAAGCTGCGGATTCTTCACATAGAAGCGAAGCGTGACAGTCTTTGTTTCATCCGGTTCCATTGTTACCGTCGTTCTGATTTCTTCTTTTTCGATCCTGTGTATAAGCTGTACAGATTCACGTGATCTCCGACGGTTTACAATTTCGGTGCTAAGAGACAGTTCGGCTGACTCCTGATCCGCATGCAGAACTGTCACTTTGACGCCATGAGGCGCAATGTATACATCTTTTCCCCTGTACAGCCAGACATCCCGGTAAATTCCGGTGCCGCTGTACCAGCGTGAGGAAGGAACGCTGTTTCTGACCAGCACCTTCAGGGAGTTTGAACCCTGTCTGACATATTGGGATATGTCTGTCAGCAGCGGCGTATATCCGTTGGCGTGCTGCGCAACCAGGCTTCCATTGAGATATATGGAAGCGTTTTTATAGATTCCTTCAAATTCCAGAAAGAGCGTTTCAGATACATCATCCGCATTGAAAGTCTTTGTATAGCAGGCAGAAGAATATGGATAATATCCTGACGCATTGCCGGCCGGCGCATGTTCATCCCGCTTCTGACGAATCATCGCATCATGCGGAAGCGTTACTTTCTCAACCGCTGCTCTCCCAAAGACCGTGTTTTCAAATGCTGTTCCTATGCCAGTATGGAACTGCCATTCCCTATTGAAACATTCCTTTTTCATAAGTACCTCCTGCCGGGATGTGTTTCGTGTTTTTCTCTTGTGATCTTACCGCCACCGTATTCGGTCATCGGTTCATTGCCGCCATGTTTTTCACTCTTCAGATCATTTGATCCACAGCTTTTTTTAGAAACGATATACTCGCTTTTTTATCTGATACAAATGTATCACAGCAGCATCTTGTGAGACAATTGTTTCAGAGAAAATGAGACATTGGAAAGACGTTTGTATCAGATGAATTCGCAGAAAAAACACGTATGCCAATGAACCGAAAAAAAATATGCAGCCTCCAAACCGGGCAAACCCAGTGAGAGGATACATATCTCAAGCGTTACACACATTTTACGTACAGACAAATGTCTGAACAAAGCCTTTAAATTTGGTTTTCCCTGAGATGCTCTAATCCAAGCTTCAGCATTTCACCATTGACTCCTTTTTCCATCCATTCAGCTGCTGTGATGCCTCCTTCACTGACAGTGAAAGCACCGGAACCCGCCAGGATACAGTGTACAGTGAGATCCGCTTCCTTATGAGCGATGTCCGGTTTGTTAAAGTAAAACAGTCCAATTTCAGGAATTGCGGCCACAAGAGCGGCTGACATATCCGCAAGGTGCTTCTGAAAACGGTCACCTGTTTCCTTTGTCGGATGCCAGTTTCCGTCTTCCTCCAGATAGCTGACATATTGGGTCAGAGCACAGTCACGGCTGGAGCAGCAGTACATGATTTTTACTTCCGGGCGTCTGTTGTGCAGGGCAATGAGGCTGTCGGTGACGATTTCCGTTCCAGTCAGTCTTGCGCAGATTTCTTCCGGTGCACCCCAGACTTCGTGCGCAATCTTCTGCCAGTTATTATGCATCATGGCGCTGTCGCATATAACTGTCGTATCATGACAATTCGGAAATTCACCAATGATATCATCTGCAAGCAGCGCTGTTCCGAAGGCTCCGGCAGAAAAGCCGGTGATGATCAGCTTTTCCGGATCTGGAACCAGTTCCCTGACTTTTTTAAGCAGCAGTTTGTAATTGATGTATCCATGATGTCTGAGAATCTGAGAGTTTCCATTCAGATCTGTATAGGGATAATCGTTACGGCCGCAATGGAAGTCACCCGTGGTATAAGGCAATACGACCACCGTCCAGTCATGGAACGGATTCTTTTTTGAGCGTCCGTTGGTACCGGTACGCAGCAGAATATCGGCGGTTTCTGCCTCAACGGCATAGAAATTCTGCTTATCTCTGTTTCCTGATTTACTTGGACGGGCAGCTGTATACGCATCGAAAGAAACACCTCCCCCGCAGAATGACAGCATCAGTTTGTTTTCTTTTCCCAGACGGACACATCCATAAGTCGGCCTGTTTTCAGCTGTAACAGCACCTTGAGGCCAGTACTCATACCCTTTGCCGATCTCCGGTTTTTCAGGCAGGTCAGCATACCGGAAAGCCGTAAGCAGACGGTAAGCCAGTCTGTCTCTCAAAGTCCATCCATCCGTGTCAGGCAGGATCTTATGTTTTCCCATATCAGCCTTCCGTAACATCTGATTTATATGGTGTTACCTTTCGCTCCCACGCCATTCCGTTCTCTTTGAAAGAGGCCAGCGGCGGGAACTTTTTAAAGGCAACCGGATATATTTCATCCGGTGCTTTTCCATCTTCGACCCAGGCTTTTAAGGTTAATAACCCCAGATGCTTTTCATCCTTCGGTGTGGCCGGCATACCGTAGACATAGTCCTGAACACCCGGACCGCCGGAAATATGGGCCATGCCCGGCAGTAAGAACAGACGGAAGAAATCGGAGGTATCCCCCATTGTCTTCTGAACGTCTTCGTAATAACGAATGGAGCTTGTCATCGGAATGATCGGATCTGCCGTGCCATGAACAAGCAGCAGTTTTCCACCGCGCTTTTTAAAAGCTGACAAGTCGGTATTTACTGCATCCAGACTGGAAGACAGCGCTTCACGCACCAATGTCCCGTCTCTGTTCAGATCGAAGTCCATGAAATTGAAGTCTGCACCGAGTACCCAGCGGAAAAGATAGAAGAAACTTTTGTCAAAATTCTCCTTTTCACAACGAAGAGCCAATGCCATCCCGCCGCCTTCACTCCCCGGTGTAAGTGTTCCTTCATAGACACCCGGCAGGCCTGTATATACCGCCATCAACGCATCAAGCTGTGTCTCATCAACACCGGCATCTTTCAGCAGTTCGCGGGTAACCGTGATCCTGTCAGGCCTGTAAAAGAATTTGTCTTTGTTGTGGCGCAGGCCTTCTGCAGCGCAATTCTTCAGGAAGGCTCTGACCAGTTTCTTTTCCTGTCTTTTTGTAAAAGGATGGACTCCTTCAGCATTCAGATGCTGCCAGTCCCAGAGAAATGCCAGATGCAGGTTAACACGGTCATAAGCCGGAGCGCATGCCAGAATCCCGTCATAGTCCTCTGCATAACGCTGTGCCTCGCTCAGCGCCTGCTGGCCGCCTGTTGATCCGCCGAAAAAGTAGGAATAACGGACCTGTTCACCATAATACCCAGATGTAAGAGCCTTGCCCACAACAGTCATGATATGCGTGGCACGGTGACCGAAGTCGTCCCAGACTGCTTTGTTATCAATGCCGCAGTCCGGACCTGCCGAGGTACCAAGATCCGTTGTGACTGTGGCGAAGCCAAGTCTCAGAGGACCGGCCAGCATCATCGGCAGGATCGCTCCGGCAGCACCTCCGTTGCCGACGCCTGCCAGGTCGCCGTTCCATCCCGAAACAGGCAGCCACAGTTCAATTCTGATATTGCTCTCTGGCACCGGTCTTGCCGTTACGCAGACGACAACATGCGCAGGAATGTTTTTCAGCGGCATCATCGGAATGCTTTTATCATCACCTGCAGGAACCGTTTCTGCCCGGGTGATTTCGCAGTTCTCCGGCAGAAAGTACGTCAGTTTTTCTCTCAGGTCGGTCATGATTACTCCCCTGTTAATTATATTTTCTGCTCAGCTGAGCCTCACACTCTTCACGTGTAATCTGACCAGCATTGCATTTGGACATCAGTTCAGCGTCTTTATCCTTCAGGTTATAGAATGCATACAGCAGAATTGCTGAGATTCCGAATCCGGCAGCAGGAATGAGATAGCCAAGATTCCAGAGAGTATTCAGCGCAGTCGCTGACTGGGTAACGCCCTGGGCAGCCAGATCAGCAAAGCTGTCACCGACAACTTCCTTCCAGCCAAAGGCGGCAAGAATATACAAAGCAACAGAGCCGACCAGACCTGTCAGTGCTTTATTCAGGAATGACTGCAGTGAATAGAAAATACCCGAGCAGTCTTTACCGGTTTTATACCGTGTATATTCAATAGTGTCCGATGCGATGTATGTTCTGACTACACTGATCAGCGCGTTGGGGATTGCGCACAGGCCGCCGAGAACAATGAACAGTATTTTGTTTTCGCGGCAGAAGAAATAAATAATCAGAGTCGCTGCTGCCAGAAGAGCGAAGATGAATGCCAGAAGGTTTCTCTTGCCGAATTTATCTGCCAGTTTGCCGCAGAATGCGCTGAGAATAATACCAGGCACAAAACCAATCAGCATAACGTAAGTCAACACCATGGAATCGTGGAAAATATAGAAACCGATAAAGCCTTCCACGGCAGTACGCGTGCAGAGAATAGTGGAAATGATGACCGCCAGGAAATACACCATAATGTATTTATTTGTTAAAACACAGTTGATCATGTCTTTGAAGGTATACTTTTCCTGGGAGCCCTCAATGACAACATTTTTAAGTTCTGTATTATGCTCCTGTACCTTAAACACCATTGGAATCATGAAGACCAGGAAGATCAGCGCGCCGCCGACACCGATATTCTTCAGGGGAACACCGAATCTTTCGCTTAACAGTGCGGAAACGACCACTGACATACCGACAGCTGCGACGACTGTGATGACACCTTTCACTGTCAGAATGCTGTTTCTCTCGGATGGACTGTCTGTAAGCGTCGTGATCATGGACTGCATCGGCACTTCTGTCAGTGTACATGTAAAGTCATAGAACAGATATGTCACAAAAAACCAGATAATCTTCACTGAATCCGGTGCATTCTTCGGCATCATGAAGAACAGAATTGTCGCAACAGGGAAAGTCCAGAAGAACAGACGGTACCACGGCATGTACTTGCCTTTGCCCGCAAACCGCTGGAACAGTTTCCATTTTTTTATATCGATTTTGTCAATAATGAATCCAAACAGCACATCATCCACGGAGTCAATGATTTTGACAAGCAGTATGGCAGTAGCCAGGGATACGGTACTGATCCCCTGGAACATAAGGAACATGGTCATGTATGATCCAACCAGTGAAGTGCAGAACAAACGCGATGTATCGCCGACATAATACCAGTTCTTTTCCGAACGGCTGAGCTGCCAGTCCGGGTGCTTGTTGATTCTCTCTTTTTCAGCCATTTTTCTCTCCTCCTATATGTGCTGATTTATGAATGACATCATTCTGTTAAACGCTTCATCTGCGTGAGGCTCTTTTCCAACGTTGTCCATATATCCGTGGGGAAGGTTTTCTTCCGGGAAGTATACAAGATCGTTGGGTACATGAATCTGATCCAGGACTTTCTTCAGATCTCTTCCCTCTTTGATGAAGAAGCCGTTTTCCCCTCCCTCGTTGGAAGCGTTGATCCAGCTGGGGATATAGGAATCTCTGATGTATTTCTTTGCATTAATCATTGCCGTGTCTTCCGGCGTATTCTTTTTCGCTCCGGTCCAGCAGCCCAGCATCGCATACATCTTTTTATCGAATACCGATGCGTCCAGAGCCGCTTCGTCGATTGCCAGGACCTTCAGGTTTTCTTTTGTCATGACCGGCTGCACTTTCAGCAGTTCCGCATATCCGGGATTGGATACACAGGCCGCGTAGATCTCGGTCATATCAGCGCCTGCACTTCCTCCCGACAGACAGACTCTGTTCATGTCGAGGTGATACTGATCTGCATTTTCAAGCAGGAAACGGAACAGATCATCCAGCTGGCGGATCTGGGCAGGAAACCGGTACTGCGGTGCCAGTGCATAGTCCGCGTTGACCAGAGCGTAACCTGACTCAATGATTTTCATCAGCTTGCCAGTCTTTTCTTCCCCTGCCGAAAGCGGATCCCCGGAAGATTTGTTTCCGAAGATGAATCCGCCGCCGTGCAGATAAACAATGACCGGCTTTTTCTTTTCCGTGCCATCCGGCAGCCAGATATCCGCGTAGCTGTTGGGATAGTTTTGTCCGTAGCAGACATCGTTATGCAGGATCACCCCGCTGTTCATCTGAACAGTACCCGGCTCCTTCCAGGGCTTCCATTCATTCGGCTGATGCCCTTTGTATACTTTTGCGTAAATAATCTTCTGCAGTCCCCTGCAGATCATGTCGTTAATCAATCTGCTCATGTTTCTCCTCCAGCAGTTTCATTCCGAAGTTTTCCCGTTTTCCATGAATTGCCTCTTTGATCCATTCCGCACAGCTGATTCCTTCGATCCGGTAATCATAGAAGACCGGATCCTGCAGGAGACAATGCTTGGTAAGGCCTGTTTTTTTCTGCTTTTTTTCAGGACAGTCTGTGATATAAAACTGTGCCTGCGGGATTGTTTCTTTCATTTCCTTCACAGTTCCGGTAAACCATTCCTGAAATCTTCCGCCGCTTTCTTTTGTGAAAGTGAATTCACCGTTTTCGATATAGTTGGTCATCCTGGATAATCCTTCGTCACGTATTGAGCAGGTTACCAGGATTTTCACTTTGTCCTGATGCTCTCTGTTTAAGGCCTGGAGGACATCCATTGTGATGTTGGATGAATGAATTCTTTCCGTGATCTTTGCCGGGGACTTCCAGACATTCTCTGCGATGTCATGCCAGCCTTGAAGCGGGAAGAAGCCGCTGTCGATCACACTGATAATGTTTTCGCATTCCGGATAAAGTTCCATGACATCATCTGTCAGCAGGGCCGCTCCGAAGGCTCCGCCTGAGCAGCCGGCAACAGCGATGCATTCAGGATCCGGCACAAACTTCATAACCATTTCCATCGCTTTACGGTAATTCGTATAGCCGTGATGATGGCAGATCCTTTGCGAACCATCCTGCGCCGTATAGGGAAAGTCACCTGTTCCGGCATGGAAATCGCCGGTATCATAAATCAGAATCAGTTTTGACCACGCCAGGAACGGATTCTCTTTTCTTTCTGCGAAGATTCCGCTGTCCAGTCTCAGATCCGTAAACAGATCCATGTGAATGGTATAGAAACCAAGGTTCCTGTCTTTTGAATACAGGGAAGCAGGACGGGCAGCTGTATATTCATTCCAGCTGACACCTCCTCCCATGAAGAAGATGAGGAGTTTGTTCTCACTTCCCTGTCTGAAATCCGCGTAGGTCTTTTCATCATTGGCAGCCAGGCAGCCTTCCAGAGGAATCCTTACCCATTTACCTGTTTCAGGTTTCCCTTCCAATTCCGGCAGACGTTTCTTTTTCAGATACGGAGTCAGAACTTTCAGCCATAACGGCTCTTTTTCCCATTGTTCAAGTCTCATCTTTCACCTCCGACAAGCCGGTCCGGATCAAGGACGATGGATGGCCCCTTGTGCTTTACGTCTTCCTCGGCCCATACCTGAAGAGGTGTGACGCCTGGCGCAAATGCACCGCCCTTCTGTTTTTTTCCGTGTGAGAGTCCGGGATGTTCCGCCACGTTGATCCAGTCTTTTAGATCTTTGCGGGTGAACAGGTTCAAACTGTGTCCGGTCAGAATCGTATCGAAGTCATATCCTTCCAGTTTGTGAAGGCTGGCAGCGTAAGTCGCGATATCCGTGGATTCCGGCAGATAAAGCCATGTGGCGGGATTTGCGCCATCGGATGTGATGACCAGTTTTTTCTCTTTGAAGTAAATTGCGATACTGCCCTGGGTATGGCCTGGAATCTCGATAACCTCCGCGCTCAGTCCGCCAAGATCAAATTTGTCCCTTTCTTTGACAAACTGCCAGTCAGAGAAATTCACTCTTCCCGCATCGGTGTCCTCCGGATTTTTTGGTACCAGAATCCGCCAGAAGAAGATTTTGTTGAAGACCTTCAGTGTCTTTTCCATGTAGCGGTGGAAGGCAGGCTCGTTGTGCTGCTTATAGATCTCTGCGTCTTTTTCATGAATGTGTACTGGTGAATTGAACCAGAAGTTTCCGCCGGTATGATCGATATGACCGTGTGTATTGAATACAAGCACCGGCAGATCTGTGAATTCCCTGACATATGCTTTCAGATCCGCAAATCCGTAAGCTGTATCAACGACACACGCTTTTTCCTTCCCGATGATCAGAAAACAGGCAACACCAGAAGATGTGATTCCATAAACGTCTTCCATGAGTTTTTTGATCTTATATGTCTTTTTCAGTTCTTTCTTCATCCAGCCTTCCTCCGCTTGACTTTCATCTGATACATTTGTATCATAAGAACGTGATGTGAGACAATTGTTTCACAGAAAATGAGACACCGGAAAGGAGTTTGTATCAGATGAATCCCCAGGAAAAAAACACTTATGTAAAACAGCAGATCACCAAAGCACTGATCAGTCTGATGAAAAAGAAAAAAATCACTGACATTTCAATCAGTGAAATATGTGACAAGGCACAGGTAGGCCGGGCTTCGTTTTACCGCAATTATGATTCAAAAGAAGAAGTCATTGAAAAATATACAGAAGCACTCATTCTGACATGGGCAGAAGAAATTGACATGGATCCAAGTGCGAATATCTACAATTTTTTTGCCAGCCTGTTTGAACACTTCCAGAGCAACAGCAGTTTTTATAAAACGCTGTATAAACAGAACCTGTCGCCAATGATTCTGAATGCCATCCGGAAAAAGCTGAATGTAATTCCGGATACAGAAGCTGCCATCCTGTATTCCAGGGCTTTTACCGCTTATGGAATATTCGGATGGATCGACATCTGGTTCAGCAATGGTATGAAAGAAACACCGGAAGAACTTAACCGCATTATCGTGAACAACATCAACACCATGATCCGGGGTGCCAAAGCACTCGAGGAACTCTAAAAGAAAAACTGAAGCCATATCACACACATATGGCTTCAGTTTTTTTCATCTGTTCTTCTCTATATCCTGCCAGTTGGAATTATGCAGGATCTCAGCGGCTTTCCCAAGGAAAGCTTTTCCTGCTTCTTCGCTGCCCTGCAACTGATACAGCATCCATGCGGTCATATAGCCATCGGTTCTCATCAGCATTTCTTCATGTTCCGCACCTGCTGCCCTGGCTCTGATCTTCAGCACATCCTCCGGGACCTGCTCATAGTTTTCAATAAGCGCAGATAACGGTGATACACCGCCGTATTCTTTTGTCGGATCTGCGACTCCCTTGTCATCGGATTTCCCGGTTCCCGCGGTCATGAAATACGGGATATGGATCTTTGTGACGTCATAGTGCCAGCCGAAATTGCCCGCCATGAACGGATAAGCGGCACTGCCGGTGAAAATGGTCTTGTACAGTTTCCCGTTTTCGTATTCTGAAACAGCAGCCAGCGCACCTGCTCCGCCCTGGGAATATCCGATGATCCCCATGTTTTCAAGATCTATGCGGTCATAAAGAATATGATCT
>JAILGV010000150.1 GCA_024696355.1 Solobacterium sp. | reverse complement strand
GAGGACCTGTTTCTGATTGCCGGAATTATTTTCGGGGCAGCATCGATCACCTACATCACCTTCAAGCCGTATCCGCTGACCTATGTTAACGGAAAGCTGCTTGTTGATCCTCAGAAAATGATGAATGACGGCTACGGAGATATTGCCTTCCTGATCGCATTCTGTATCGGACGTTTTATTGAGCGCAGATGGATCAGGTTTGAGCCCACCGGCATGAATGCGGCAGGAATGATTCTGTGCGCAGCAGGTATGGTGATTTTTGTTCTTCTCAACAACAACATCGGCAAGCCGCTGGATAATTTGCTGGGCAGCCACTGGGGCCATTTCGCCAGGAGGATGATTACCATTCTTTACTACACAGCGCTTTATCCGCTGATCATCAAGCTGGTTATGAGCCGGATCAGAAAGCATCAGAGCCGGTAATACCTTAACTGAACAATGAAAGATTCCGGTATTCCGTTGGAGTCATGTGGTATACACTTCGGAATACTTTGACAAAATAGTTCTGATCCGGAATGCCGACCTTTTCGGCAATTTCCTGAATTGATTTTCCCGAATGAATGATCAGCCGGGCGGCGGCAGTCATTCGTTCTTTTTTTATGAGCCGGGTGAAACTCTGCCCGGTTTCTGCTTTGAGATTTCGGGAAAGGGTAGATTCTGAAACATTCAGCAGTTCCGAAAGTCTTTTTACAGAAAGAGGTTCTGCATACTGGCTGCGGATAACATATAACGCACGCTGTACCAGCGGCGAAAGACGATTCTCTTTCACAGCAGTTATTTCTCTGCACAGATCAGAGATCATTCTTATATACAGACGTGCAGCCTCCTTCGGGTTATTGTATACTTTCCGCATTTTCTGAGCATATTCCAGAGAAATACTGTCAATCACAACGGCGTTCAGACCGGAATTTTTGGCGGCGAGACGTATGATGCTTCTCACGATGGCGGAGGCAGATTCATGTGACCAGAGATCAACAGCCAGTCCCGACTGAGGACGGCTGTTCAGCAGTATTTTTTTAAGTGCCGCAACTGCGGCCTGCTCATTTCCTGCCGCAATCTGCTGCGTTAATTCTGTTTCCGTGAGATAACGTTCCTCGACTTTTTTGAACTCATTCAGCTGAAGATTGGATATGCTGTCCGTATTTGCGGGAACAGCCGGCTTATCCGTCTGTGAGCTGCTGTTTACAATCAGAAAATCTTCCGGAAAATAACCGGAGAACTGCAGGACAGACTGAACAGAATGCATAACTTCGTCAAGGCTGCAGACACTCATACGGCACCAGTAATATTTAAACTGCAGCTGAAGATAACTGTCGTACCGAAAATGATCTGCCAGCAGTTTCCGGCTGAGTTTTTCGCTGTATGATTCCGTCACAAACGGACCGAATATGACAAGCATTTTCTCAGCGAGTATCTGAATGCAGTGCGTTCCCAGAGGATCATCAATCATTCTCACGATATGCCGGTGGCTGCTGTTTGATACAGAAGACAGATAATCTGTCTGATAACAAACCTGAACCTGCTCAGCAAATACACTGCGCTGATAAAATTCATCGAAAGGGAAAGAATCACAATTTCCGATCATAACGGGAATCTGTAAATGCAGTGAGACAAACCGTGAAGCTTCGGCAAGCCGGAAGGATTTGTCTTCATGATTCTGATCATTGTTCATAGTATTAAATCTCCCTTTTTCAATGATTCCTGTGAGGTCTTTATTATCATGGTGCCGGTTTATGCTAATAAGCTGAAAATTGCTATAAGTGACAGAAATATTCTAACAGAAATACCGTGAAACTCATAGACTGTAAGTGGACAGCAGAAACAAAACAAATAAATTGATCAGGAGAAAAAAATGACAGAAGAATGGGTGAATGTACTTTTTGTAAAACTGCAGGCGAAACTGCATGCGGAGGCAGAGAGGGTGAAGAGCGATATTCCCTTTATCCCGATCGGCGGGCATTACCGTGATCTGATGATGCCGGGCGGACTTTGCTGGTGGTGCAACGGTTTCTGGCCGGGAATGCTCTGGCAGATGAATCATGCTTCCGGAGATGAGATTTACCGCACTTATGCCGCAGCGGTGGATGAGCGTCTGGTTCCGCTGCTGGATGAACCGGGGAAGCTGGATCATGACATCGGATTTCTCTTTATTCTCTCGGCTCTTGCTGAATATAACGTGACCGGAAATGAAGCGGCAAAAAACAATGTGATAAAAGCTGCGGATATTCTGGCTTCGCGTTTCCGCAGGAACGGCGGATTCATAGAAGCCTGGAATCCCGGAACGATTCCCGGTACAGACACATCCGGAATGATGATTGCCGACTGCATGATGAATCTTTCACTGCTCTACCGGGCTTCTGAAATAACCGGCAATAAATCCTATGCGGAAATTGCATCCGCACATGCAGATACTGCGATGCGGTATCTGGTTCGGCCGGACGGAAGTGCAGCGCATATTGCCCGCGTCAATCCGGAAAACGGTGAACTGACTGAATATCCGAGCGGACAGGGATTTGCGCCGGAAAGTGCATGGAGCCGCGGTCAGGGATGGATTCTGTACGGATTCACCAACGCATGGAAACACACGGGAAAGAAAGAATATCTGGAGACTGCAAAGCGCTCTGCACATTACTGCATCAGTGCACTGGCAGTAAATGACTGGCTCCCGGCAGTGGACTTCCGTGCACCGCAGGACGGGCGTATGGACTCAACCGCCGGAATGATTATTGCAAGCGGTCTGCTTGAGCTTGCGGATGCAGTAAAGAATGAGGAGCTCGGTGAACACGAATGTGAGCTTTACCGCTCTGCGGCAATTAAGCTTCTGAAAGCCTGCGATGAAAAATTCGACAACTGGAGTACAGAGACAGACGGCATTGTTACAAACGGTTCACTGAGATATCACGATGACCGTATGTACGGAGCCTCGATCATCTACGGGGATTATTATCTGACAGAAGCAGTGCTGAAGCTGAAAGATCTGTATCTCAGTGTCTGGTGAGGGATGAAGTATGAAACTTCTGGTAATTAACAAAAACCAGTCACGGGAACTTGTATGTGCTGAAGGAGAAGAGCGTGTACATTTGGTTTATCAGCCGGCTTACCGCAAAGGCGACGCGGTCCGGATTGAGGAATATGAACCGGGCTATTACGAAATCAGACTTGAGGATACACTGCCTGCAACACTGGTTTATCTGAAGAAAGGCCATGCGGAATTTCCGATTCCGTTTGGTGTCGACCGGGCGGGATTCTCGCCGAGGTCATTTATCGGGAAACGTCACTTCATCGAGGTGAAAAAAGCATGCAGACCAAAGGGATTGCAGAATCTTGCGTTCAATCCGCATGATCAGAGCGGAAATTCCGGCATTTACCCGCATATGACGACAAATGTTGCTTATGCTGATTCTCTTCGGAACAAGATATTTCCGGACCGCGGACTCTTCGCTGCACGGAACGTGATCGACGGCATTCTCGCAAATGAATCACACCGTCTGTATCCTCATCAGAGCTGGGGAATCAACCGGAATCCGGATGCCTGGCTGACAATTGAATTCGGGAGAAAGGTTGATATCGATACACTGCGGCTGGCTGTCAGGGGAGAATTCCCTCATGACACCTACTGGCAGAAAGCATCCGTGCGTTTCCCGGACGGG
>JAILGV010000126.1 GCA_024696355.1 Solobacterium sp. | reverse complement strand
TCGTTTCCGATGGTCATCATATTGATAATCGCAAGCTGGATTACGGCAATATGCATGCCGGTTGCGATCATGAACATCCAGAGAGCACCGATCAGAGCAACAGCGACAGGACCTGCGAATCCGTAGACGGCACCGATGACTTTTGTGATTGCAGTACCGATCCAGTTGCCGATTGGCGCAAGCAGACAGAGTGTCAGGGGAACCATAACAGCAAGTGTCAGGAACGGTACGCCGATCGTGCGGACGGATTTCGGGGTGATTTTCTCAATGAACGGATATACATAGCTTAATGCCCATACTGCAAACAGCGGCGGCAGGATTGCCTGGGAATAATTGTTCAGCTGCATCGGCAGGATACCGTAGACAGAGAACGGCTGACCGGCGGAAACAATCGCAATGATTTCCGGTGCGATAAGCAGACAGCCGAGAACCAGGGCCATCTGGACATTGGTTCTGCGCTTTCTTGCGGCGCTCCATGCAATATATACCGGAAGGAAATAGAAGCCGAGATTACCGACGAAGTTCAGTGTCTGCATGAACTGTGATTCGACGGGAAGGAGCTTCAGAAGATCCGGTCCAAGCATGGAATAGAACATGCGGAAAAAACCGGCACCGAGCATAATCGGCAGAACCGGAGCGACAGATCCGGACAGATAATCAAGCGCTGCGGAAGGGAGTGACTTTAAATCAAATCCCTTTTTTGTGCTCTGCGCATCAAGATTTTCATCAATTGCGGCAGACTGTGCGATTCCCGTAAGTTCACAGAATTCACGGTAAACATCGGGAACCGTCGGACCGATAACGATCTGGAACTGGTCGCCGGAGAACTGTGTGCCAAGCACTCCTTTGACAGCTCTGACACTGTCAGCGTTGACTTTGGATTTGTCGCGGAGAGTGAGACGGAGACGCGTCATGCAGTGGAATGCACCGGTGACGTTTTCTTTTCCGCCGACCTGTTCAAGAATACTGCTGCATAAGTCTGTGTATTTAGCCATTTCTTTAATCCTCCAATCAGATTTTCTTTAACTGATTCCATAATAGGTATTTAAAGTACATCCCGGCAGGTGCGGACCGATCATGCTGAATTGACATTTTTTAATCTGAATTCTGTTTTGTATGAAAAAAGAGAAGCTTTCGCTTCTCATGGACTGACTGTCTGCGCTGTATATCAGAGGAAGCTTCGGAAGAAGGCACATTCCTCATCGTTGCAGAGACGGGCTGCCTCGGAACGGATATTCAGATGGAACACATGGCCGAGCTTTTCGGAAGATGATGTGAAGCATTTTGCCGTGAACGGAATATTGTTCTTCAGGAACATTCCGACGACAGCCGGCAGCTGGAATTTCAGGAAGTCTTCCTCTGCAGTCATGATATATGCGGGAGGGAAGTCTTTGGTGATGACATCTGAGATATTAACCATGCGGAGTTCTCCGGCAGTTCCTTTTCCTTCCAGATAATCCGCCATCAGAAGGGTATTGAATCTGTCATCGGGATCCTCGGAAACGGTAATGACATGTACGCCGCAGTTCAGAGCGACAGCCTTCGGCAGATAATAATCCTTTACCGGGAAGGCAAGCCGGCTGCGGTAATCTGTATTTATGCATGCCGCACAGTACAGTTCAAGAAGATTTGCACCGGCGGAATCACCGGCCGCAAACAGATGATCCATATCAAATCCGTATTCCGATGCATGCTTTCCCGCCCATTCGAATGTCCGGCAGGTATCCTCAAGGCCGCAGGGGAATTTATGTTCCGGGGCAAGCCGGTAGGTGAAGTTGATTACGGCAAATCCACGCTGCGCAAGGTTCATGCAGTAGAACTGATAGCGTTCCTTGTCACCGTAAACCCATCCGCCGCCGTGCACGCTGACTATCACAGGCAGAAGCCCGGTTTCATTTTTCGGGCGGTAGACATCCAGAATCTGACTGACAGGGTCTTCGCCGTACACGATATTGTCAAAGCGCTGAATATCCCCGGGTGTCGTCAGACCTTTGTCCCTAAGGGTATCTGTTTCCCCGAATCTGGTGCGCAGTGTTTCGCTGATATAAGACATTGCAGTATCCTCCTCTGTTTAACCGAATCTGAGCAGTACGTCAGATGATGCCGGTACTGCTTATGTATCTGAAGTATAGAATTTCCGCAGCAGGTATGCCATGGCATAAACAATGATACGCACATGACATTTTTTAATATGAAATTATCCGGAATGTTGTTTCTGAATCCGCGTAATGGAGCTCTGACGGTATTTCAGTGGACTGATTCCCACCATGGAGGAAAACCGTGTGCTGAAGGAAGGATCATCCGAAAAACCTGTCTTCATTGCGATTTCATGTATGGTCATGTCTGTTAATTCAAGATATTCCTTCGCTTTTGTAATGCGCAGGGAAAGCTGA
>JAILGV010000095.1 GCA_024696355.1 Solobacterium sp. | reverse complement strand
CGGACTTCCGCCGGTACTGATTGACCAGATTACCGGAGAAAGCTCCCACAACATCAACAAATGCAGGAACCGTGAGGAAATCGCAAATGAAAACGAGCGGCTGATCCGTGTTGCCTGTGAAGCCATAAGAAGATTCCGCACCGGTAAATACAGCATGCCTGTTTACAGTGCAGTCTACGAGATCGAACGGCATTATCATTCAGAAATACGTGTCGAAGAAATGGCAGAACATCTCGGCCTGAGCACTGCTTATTTCATACGGCTGTTCAAAAAAGAGACTTCCATGACACCGAATGCATATCTGGTGAAATACCGTCTGAAAACCGCCGCAGGGCTTCTGCATCATTCCAATTTCACAGTATCCCAGATCAGCAGTGAAGTCGGTTTTCAGGACCCCAACTACTTTACAAAATGCTTTAAAAAAGAATACGGTGTCACTCCCGTGCAGTACCGCATTTCAACAGCCGGCAAAATGAACGGCAGTCAGACAAAGTAACAAATCAAAAACCCGTTCCTTCAGGCAGTGCTGATCAGCCGCTGTCTGAAGAGACGGTTTTTTTTTTCAAACAGGTAATGCCGGAAGTTCAGAGTTCCGCTGTGTTGACTGAAACAAATTCAGCACATCCCTGCGTTGAGCCTTTCCGGGATACTGCGAATATGCCTGTTTTCGCTCCGACCCAGGTATGATCGGACGGAACAAAGCGGCAGCCGCTGTCGGTAAACGAACCCTGCCCGCTCCTGAAGAACATACGCAGTTCCGGCTTTTCGGAATCAACACTTTCGAAATAAAGGTCCTTCCGGTTATGGATCATTCTGATGCTGCCGTCCGCCGACACCTCTGCTTTTGAGCTGCGGACAAAAACCATTCTGAATGTCATGTCTGCAGCATCTTCGGGACTGATTTCAAACGAAGCGAGAACAGTTTCTGTTTTCGTTTTGTCATCACCGGATGATTCCGCGAGGCATACCGAACAGGTTCCCTGTTCCCTCTGCACATAAAGTGCGGTATACTGACCGCCCATCATGATGACGCCCGCCCGGCATCCGTCCTCCAGCTTTGAAGCATCCGCATGAATATCCATGCAGAATTCAGGCATAATCAGCTTCTGTGTCAGCACGTTTGAACAGTGCCACAGAACCGGCTCTTCCTCTGCGGAAAGATTCAGCGCTTTCAGGCACAGACCGTTTTCTCTTTCCGTCTCTCCGTACGGGGATTCCCTGAGGTTTCCCATCCACTGCCACTGCAGTCCCGGACGGTTATTTTCAAACTCATCCGAAGAAACCAGACCTCCGCCGCTCTTTCCGCTGACCGGCAGATCATATTCATATACCGGATTTCCGATTCCGTCATGATTCGCGTCGTTGCCGATTACCGGCCAGTCATTTTCCCATACTACAGGCTGGACATGACATATTCTGCCGTAAAGTCCTCTGTCCTGGAAATGAAGGAACCACTCACGGCCGTCAGGTGAATCAACCAGCGCTCCCTGATGCGGGCCGTTAATCAGGGTATCCCCCTGTTCCATGACAATTCTGCATTCATAGGGACCGTATATGTCTTTGCTGCGCAGTGCCAGCTGCCATCCCCTTCTGACACCTCCTGCCGGAGAAAGAATATAATACCATCCGTTTCTCCGGTATACCTTCGGACCTTCGATCGTCATCGCCGGAAGATCAGGATCATTTCCCTCAAATATGAATCTGTCTTCCGTCAGTGCCTTCTGTCCGTCAGGTGTGATTTCGAATATTCCGAGTCTGCTCTTAAAGCCGATCCGGCTTTTGGCATATGCATGGATGACATATGCCCGGCCGTCTTCATCCCACCACGGGCACGGATCTATAAAACCCTTCGCCCGGTATATACATACAGGCTCCGCCCATTTCCCGAGGGGATCTTCGGTGCATACCATATATATTCCTTCATCAGGCATGCCGTAGAAAATATAAAACTTTCCATCGTGAAAACGGATCGCAGGTGCCCATACGCCTTCCGAATGCCGGGGAATCTCAAAACGTTCTCCGACAGCAGTACTGTTATCATGAGGAATGCCCCGGCAGGGATCTTCCGAAATCCTCTCCAGGGCATAATTTTCCAGCTTCCAGTGGACAAGATCCTCAGACACGAGAACCGGCAGTCCCGGAACATAATTAAAACTTGATGCGGTCAGATAAAACCGGTCATCGACGCGGATCACATCCGGATCCGAGTAATCCGCAAATAATACCGGGTTCTGAAATCTGTCCCCCATAAATTACAGACTCTCCTCAAGCTGCCGCAGGAATTCTCTTGCCTGTGCGGCATTGTCCGGTTTTGTATTCTCCAGTGTTGCCTGGATATACGGCTTCTTTTCTTTTGCGAACTTCAGGATGCGTGAGTAATCCATGTCTCCGAGACCGGGTGCCATGCATTTGGTGACTCCCGTCTCTTTTTTATAATCCTTCAGATGGATCACGGCGATGTCCTTTCCCAGAAGCTCAATTGCCTCATCAAAGACCTCATCCCTGCGGTCGACGTTGGATTCATCCAGCAGATTGACAGGATCAAATATAATCTGAAGATTCGGAGAACCGACAGCGTCCAGGACCTGTCTTGCCCGCTTCGGACAGTAGACGATATGCCTCCAGACCGGTTCAATCGCAAGAATAACACCAAAGCGCTCGGCATCCTTTACAACCGGAATCAGGTTGCGGATGAATGTCTCCAGTGCTTCGTCCGTATGAGATTTTTCCGGATCATATTTGTATCCGGTATTCGGATTGCCTGTTTCCGTTCCCACAACACCGACTCCCAGCACGGATGCCAGGCGCAGATGCGCTGTGTATTTTTCCTGATTCTTTTTCAGAGCCTCTTCATCCGGTGTTGCCAGATTCAGATAATTTCCGAGCACGGCAATATCCAGGCCGGCAGAAGCGAAGGCCCGCTTCAGATACATTGCGTATCCCGGCGTCAGCGCTTCCGGAGCAGATGTCTGTCCCGGGATTTTGGAAAGTGCCAGATGCACACAGGAAAATCCCTGTTCCCTGACACGGACAAGTCTCTCCTCAAGAGGAAGATTTTCTGAGTCATGCAGACGCAGACCGTATTGAATCATAGTTTTCTCCTTTGCTGCTCAGATGCTGAGGCATCCGGCTATGCTGTCTGTTTTCCGTCAATATATACATCACTGAATTCTGCTCTGACATCGCTTCCGAATTTCGGATCTTTGATGTCCGATCCGTAAAGATGCATATTTCTGACTTCGAGTTCCTTAACATTCTTCAGCCAGATGCTCTCACCGGACACAGGCTCAAACCCGTCCATCATCAGAGGAACATACGGGCTTCTTTCCTCAGCCGGTACATATTCGGCACTGACATTTTCCAGAATAATCTTTTCCACAGGTGATTCCGGCAGACCGCATACGCAGACAAGGCTGACACTGACACCGGCACATTTCACGTCTTTCAGTGTGATGGTTCCCACAGTCGGTGTTCTGTAATCCTTCGGTGCGGGAAGCTGGCTCTGCACATATTCACTGTGTCCGTCGGGATCACAGGAATAATGCATATTAACCGTGATCGGCATGAATACATCCTTCATACTGATGTGCTCAAAGACAAGATCTGTCAGAACGGACCTTTCTCCCCTGCCTCTTCTTGTCTTGATGCGCACGCCTCTGTCAGTTCCCAGGAACCTGCAGTGTGTCACATGGACATTGCGGATACCGCCGGCATTTTCCGAACCCATGGTAACGGAACCGTGTCCTTTTTCCAGGGAGCAGTTGCGGATTTCAAAGTTTTCCGAAGGCTGATAATGCGCTCTGGCCATATACAGCTTGCCGCTCTTGATTGCAATGCAGTCATCTCCGACTGAGATCCGCGCACCGAGAAGCAGCACATTGCGGCAGCTTTCGGGATCAAAACCGTCCGTGTTCGGTGAATCGTACGGATTCTGCACGGTGATGTCAAGGAAGCGCAGATCGGAAGAATAATACGGATGAATTGTCCAGCTCGGTGAATTACGGACTGTAATTCCCTGGACCGTAACATTCCTGCAGCTGTTCAGGAACATCAGCCTCGGTCTCCAGGCAATCCTTCTGACTTTGGGATTAACCCACCAGTCTCCTGCAGGGGCATTGCCGTCAATCGTTCCCTCTCCCATGATGGTCAGATTTTCCGCATTGACTGCCGTCATAAGCGCCGCAAAGCAGTCGAGGGGATTTCCCTCCCAGCTTGCATAGCTGATCTCATGATCATTGTCATAAATGTCTCTGACCATGCCGGGAAGAATCGGATAGTGCGACCTGTCTGCCTGACCGAGAATAACAGCATCCTTATCAATCCAGAGCGTCATGTCACTGCCTGCAAACAGCGGTCCGGAGAGATATGTTCCCTTCGGGAACCAGACTGTTCCGCCTTTCGGGCAGCATGCAATCGCAGCCTGAATCGCAGCCGTATCATCATGTGTTCCGTCAGCACATGCACCGAATTTGCACACATTCAGAAGGATTGTTTCCTTTTTTGTTCTGAAGGAAAGGCCCGGATCAGGTTCCTCACCCTTTTCCGCCAGTGCAATCCTGTATTCCGTATCCGGCTCAAGACCGAAAACAGTAATAACATTCTTTTCTGATTCTCTGACCGCACATCCGTTCATATAAACCGTGCACGGTGTGCTTTCATAGTTGTCGTCATTGATCCGCTCTACAGTTACACTTCTTACTGTCGCGTCGATTATCTGGTATTTCATTTCCGTGTTACCTTCCCTTCAGATTTGATTCCGGTTTGTCAGGCGTTTTCCCTTCTGAGCATTTCCGTATATGCAAGCAGGAAAGGTGCTACACCTTTTGCTTCATTCTCAACTACCGGTTCGCTGAAATAATATGCAAGCGAACCGTCTCTGTGCTGTTTGCCGCCGAGTCCTGCAACAAGGCAGATACCGGAAAGCTTCAGCGTTCCGTCCGGATTCTTTGACAGATATTTATTGCAGATGCCGTCAAACGCTTTTTCACCGACTGCCGCATATCTCGGAGAAATATATCCGAGACGGACAGCTTTCAGAACCGCATATGCGATCAGCGCAGTTCCGGACGTTTCAAGATAATTTCCTTTCTCGTCTTTCTTGTCCACGACCTGATAGAACATTCCGCTCTCATCCTGGAACGGAATCAGAGCGTCGATCAGCTTCTCCAGCAGACCGATAAGATAGCGTCTTTCATAGTACAGTTCTTCATTCAGAGCCTGTACCGTTTCGGTCAGGGAAAGCGAGAACCAGCCGAGTGATCTCAGCCAGAAGTTCGGACTGCATCCGGTTACCGGATCCGCCCAGTACATCTGACGTGATTCATCGTAACCGTGATAGTACAGACCGGTCTTTTCATCCTTCATATGTTTTTCAACATTTTCAAACTGATGAATTACATCGCTGCACTTTTCCATTTTGCGGAACTTTGTTTCGTAGCGCATATAGAACGGTTCAGCCATATAGAGACCGTCCAGCCAGACCTGATTCGGATAGATGTCCTTGTGCCAGAAGCTGCCCTCTTTTGTTCTGGGCATGGTATCCAGCTGTGTTCTGACAAGATCAAGCGCTTTTTTGTACTTTTCGTCTCCCGTCTTTTCATACAGGAAGAAGAGGTTGCTTGCTGTATTGATGTTGTCCAGATTGTATTCCTTTACGTTATATGTACGGATCTCTCCGTTTTCCTGCACGAAGTAATCAATAAAGTCCTTTGCGAAAGTATAGTATCTTTCATTGCCTGTCATTTCATAAAGAGACAGCAGGGCAGTGATCATGCAGCCGTCAATATAATTCCACTTGTTGGCTTTTCCCTGAAGAACAAGTTCCTTGTTCCACATCGGTTTTTCAGCACTTGACTGATCCAGAAGATATGCAATGTATTCATTGATCTGATCTTTTACTTCTTTTTTCATTCCTTGTTTTCCTCCTCCGTGACCTGAGACTGTCCGTTTGTTTCGTAATTACTGAAGAGCGTTCTGTATATCTGTGCCCTGAAATATCCCGGACCGGTAAAGCAGAAGCACAGGAATACCGGCACTACTGCATAGCCGAGCAGAAACAGCAGAAGCAGAGGTGTGAGATTTATGAGACCGCAGAGCACTGTACGCATCCCTGTGATTCCGTAGACCGACATCGCGAATGCCGTTTTGACAGTTCCGCCGATGGTGTTCCGGTATCTGGACAGGACCGGGAAAATATACAGCGAAATCAGATAAACGACCGCAATAGCGCCGTACAGCAGAATAATGACAATTCCGGGAAACTGATCACCCTGCATCCTTATGATGCGCCAGTCCACAAACAGTGCAGTGTATATAAGCAGGAGTATGATCCAGATGATCGTCGCCTGTCTGAAGTTGAGTTTGAATGCCTGAAAGAACTGCTGAATGATATCGCCTTCCTCGTCCCGCACGATCTTCAGCAGAACATAATACATCGCTGTCAGTGACGCTCCGGCTGTTACCACAGGCAGACACAGAAGCAGTGTCAGTATATTCAGAATCATCAGATTTGCCAGCACTCCGAGCGCTGTCATAAATTTCGATTCCGGTGAAAAGATATCCATAGTACTTCCTCCTGTTCCTGCTTAACTGCTGAGCGTGATCTGCAGGCTCTCCATATGATAGAAGACACCCTGCTGTTCCATCAGCTGAGCATATGTTCCCTGTTCCGCAATGACGCCATGATCCATAACAACGATCCAGTCTGCATTGCGGATTGTTGACAGACGGTGCGCAACAACGAATGTTGTGCGGTCCTTGATCAGACGGCTCAGTGCCGACTGAATCTCACGTTCCGAAATCACATCCAGTGCCGACGTTGCCTCATCCAGCAGAATGACTTTCGGATCACGTATAATTGCGCGTGCGATTGCGATGCGCTGACGCTGTCCGCCGGAAAGATTCGCACCGTGTTCTTCAAGATTTGTATCGAGTCCGGCCGGAAGATCATTCACCAGTTTGCTGAGATCTGCCGCATCGACTGCTTTTGCAATCTGTTCCTGCGAAGCATTTTCCAGACCGTATGTAATGTTGTCCCGCAGAGTTCCGGTAAACAGAAGCGGTGTCTGAGGAACGACCGAAATAAACTTTCTGTAGGATTTCAGATCAATTTCGGTGATGTCTTTTCCGTCGATGAGGATATTTCCCTTTGTCGGTTTCATGAATCCGATAATCAGTGAAATAAGCGTGGTTTTTCCGGATCCGGATTCACCGACAATCGCAACTGTCTTTCCTGCCGGAACATCCAGTGTTACATCCTTCAGGACCGGCTCATCCGTATGCGGATACTGATAGCCGACATGACGGAATGTGAATTCACCGTTCAGCTCCGTCAGCTTTTCCTTGCCGTCATTCTGTTCCACGTCATCGCTGGTAAGCACTTCACCGACGGATGAAATGGATTCAAGTCCTTTGGTAATGATCGGCAGAAGATTCAGAACAGCAGTCACCTGGTTGACAACCGAGGTAAAGCTGGACTGATAAAATGTAATGTCGCCTACTTTGATCCGTCCCGTCAGCGCCATCCAGGCGGTAAAGCCAAGGCACAGCGCCTGAAAGACCTGAAATACAACCCAGCCGACAGCTCCGAAGTTGGACTGAATCATATCCAGCTGGTAGCCTTTTTCGGCGGTTTCCTCCAGCTGGCGGACCATCCTCCTGCGCTCAACCTCCTCAAGCGCATGCGCACGGGCAGCCGGCACCATCTCTACCATTTCCATGACTCTGGCAGAAGTTTCCTCCATTTCCAGACGGTAGCTCTGGTTGGCTTTTTTGATTTTCCTCCGGAATGAAATAATCGTTAACGATGCGATCGGCGCCACCAGTACAAAGAACAGCAGGATAGTGCGGTTCTTGACGGCAGTAATACAGAGTACGATCGCCGCATTCATCGTGATATTTACGACATTGACAAACAGCTGTGATGAGAGGGTTTCGATTGCTTCTACGTCACGGATGATTTTGGACTGAAGTTTGCCTGACTGCATCCGTACATGATAGAGAATGGAGAGTTCGGAAAGCTTGTGCACCAGCGCGGCACGCAGGCCTGCCTCCGTCCCTCTTGTCAGCATGCTCTTGTATTTGGCGTGCATGTAATTTGCCGGCACATGGATCAGCAGAAGCGCAAGCCAGATGCCGACATTTACGATAATTGCCCGCTCGGCTTCCTTTCCGCCCGCAAGCACGCCGTTGATGACATTTGCGAGCAGAAGCGGCGAAAACAGAGCCGGCGAATGTTTAATCAGGTAGAAAAAGGAGCTGATTAAAAATTTGTAGTACTGACCTCTGTATAACCCGAGCAGAACCATCAGCGGACGGTCCGGATACTTACGGTAGTAGGTTACGAAGCGGTCGTCCTGTTCATTCAGAAGCGGTGCTGTTTTAAAACTCATGGGTAATTTGTTCAGTCCTGCTTTTCAAACTGGAATACATCCATGTTCATAGAAGGATCACAGAATGCCTCTCCCATGTTTTCTACAACATACGGATCCCGGGCAGGTTCATCATCTTCATCAATAATTTTCGCATCACGCGGCACAAGCAGATCGGAGTACGGTTTTCCGAGCGCAAGCAGTCCGTCGGCGATAAATCCGGCCATGACAACCGCCCCGTGAATCTGAAGATGGGAATTATCCTTTGGATATACATAAAGAGGTCTTGACGCAAAATCACCAAGCTTCGTCAGATATTCCTCTGATTTTTTCGTCAGTTCGATAAACGGAATATTTTCGCGCTTTGCCAGTTCCTCTGCCGCCTTCGGGTATTCCCCGTGGCTACCCGGCAGAAAGTTGCCTTTATTGTCAAACAGTCTTCTTGCAACAGAAGAAATAATTACAGGATAGGCTCCCTTATTCCTTGCAATATCGGCCATCCGTTTTAAATTTTCCTGGTATGCGCCGTACGGCTCTGCATAACGCAGCGGATCAGACAGCTTCTGATCGTTGTGGCCAAACTGAATAAAAACAAAATCTCCGACCTGAATATATTCTTCGGCGGCAGCCAGCCGTCCCTGGTCAATGAAGGATTTTGTGCTTCTGCCGTTGATTGCAAAGCTGCGCACAAATACATCATCTTTTACGTACCAGAGCAAACCCTGCGACAGGCCGGTCTGCGGATATGTGGAAATGTGATTCCACGTTACTGTGCTGTCACCGAGATAAATAATTCTCTGCATAAAATACCCCTTGTCAAAAATGAAGGGGCAGGCGGGCATACGCCCTCCTGCCCCGCTTTCTACACAAATAAGTTACAGAATATCGCGTTCTTAGACAGAATCTGTTATTCCTTGACAGCACCTGCATTAATACCTGTAACGAAGTATTTCTGCAGGAAAGGATATGCAGCCATGAACGGCAGAATAGCACATACGATGGATGCATAGTACAGAGTATTCTGGGATACCTTATATGCTGTAGTAGGTGTATCACCATCCATGATCATAACTCGCAGCTGATACTGGAAGTTGACCTGGCTCGGTGATGTAATGTAAATCTGTACGGTTGAATAGTCGTTCCAGATTGTGACCGCAAACATCAGACCGATGGATGCGAGAGCTGCCTTTGACAGCGGCAGAACAACCTTGTAGAAGACCTGCATCGGTGAGCATCCGTCAAGCTTTGCGGCTTCATACAGAGAGCCCGGAATGCCTTCGAAGAAGTTCTTCATAAGAACCAGGTTATAAACGTTGATGCCGTGCTTGACAACGAGAATCCACATGCTGTCAACCAGGTGCAGACGCTTCATGACCAGGTACTCAGGAATCATACCACCGGAGAAGATCATCGTAATGAGCAGGAAGTATGACAGCAGGGATCTGCCCGGCATATCATACTGGTTCAGAACGTAGCCTCCGAGTGTTGCAAGTGCAAGACCGAGGAGCGTACCGACAAGCGTTGTAATGACGGAGTTCAGGAACGGACGGAACAGTTTCGCCGTTGTGAAGATCGTCTGGTAACCGCCTAATGTCGGATCATTCGGCCAGAGCTGGAAACGGTATACACCGACAGCGTTGAAGGAGTCGGATACGACTTTCCAAATCGGAACGATGATAATCAGGGAAAGAATTCCGAAGACGATATAAAGAATTACATCAAATGTAGTAGCCTTTTTCTGCATCTTTTACACCTCCCCCTTACATAATTCCGCGTCCGCGGATACGCTTACTGGCATAGTCACTGGCAAGCATGAGCACCATACCAACCAGAGATTTGAACAGACCTACGGCAGTTGTATAACCATAGTCCGGGATTGCTGTAAGGAAGGTTTTACGGTAGATGTATGTTGAGATAACATCCGAAACCTCAAGGACACGTGTGTTGTAGAGAACGAATACCGGTTCGAAGATGTTCAGAACCTTTGCCAGGTTCAGAATCAGAACAATGATAATCGTATTGGACAGAGCCGGCAGTGTGACATAGCGGATCTTCTGCAGACGGGTAGCACCGTCGAGTTCAGCAGCTTCATAGAGACCCGGATCAATACCGGACAGTGTAGCGAAGAATACGACTGTTCCCCAACCTGTTTCTTTCCAAAGGTCGATCATATAGAAGATCGGACGCCACAGTGTCTTGGAATGCAGGAAGTCAATGCTCTGCTCAATCCATCCCCAGCTCTTCAGTGTCTCGTTGACGAAACCTGTGGAAGAAGTTGAGAGGAAGAGTGTGAAGATAGCTGCAACTACTGCCCATGACATGAAGTGCGGCAGATAGATAATTGTCTGAACAAATTTCTTGCAGAAGAGGTTCAGCATTTCATTCAGGAAGACTGAAATGACTACTGCAACAAATGTGTTAAGAAGCAGTTTGCCGACCGACAGAATCAGTGTATTTACAAATGACGACCAGAATTCCTTTTCAGCAAACAGTTTTACAAAGTTTCCGAGACCGATCCACTGAATGCTTCTCAGCTTATAGCTGTAGAATGCATATCTGACACCCAGCATCGGCCAGTAATAAACAATTAATACGAAAATGAAGACCGGAAGGAACATCAGATAGAAACCTAAATACGGCTTCATCCGCTGCGCCAGCGTTTTCTTCGGTGCTGCCTGAGGTCCCTTTGAGTTTTCATTAATACTCATAGTATTTCTCCCCTGCGGGCAAATGCCCGTGAATAATTCCCTCAATAAATGTTAGTAAGAATCTGTTGTGAAGGACACACCCCGCTGCTTCGGTTCACCCGGAATAGCAGGGTGTGTCCTGAATTGAATCAATTGTGTACAGAGCCCCGGCTCTGTGCATCAGGATAAATCCTGATTACTGTTCCTGAGAGTTCAGCTCTTCAACGATTGCTGCAGAGATATCGCCGAACTTTTCCTTATACTGTGCTACTGCTTCTTCCGGTGTAATTTCGCCGACAACAGCCTTGTTCAGCAGAGCCTTCTTGCCTTCTGCAAGATCTGCTTCGTGGTCTGTCAGTGTAGGTGAGGAAGCTGCTGCAGGAGCGTCTACGCAGTTTTCTGTAAAGAACCGGTTGCCTTCGATAATGAGTTCATCGTTGTCTTTGAATCCGTTTGTAAGCGGAGCGATAACGAGAACGTCGTCGAGATGGTTCTTCTTCCACAGGGAGTTCGGATCATTGGGATTCGGTCTCAGGTGGAACTGACCGTCTTCGTATTTGTATTCCTTTTTCTTGTCCGGATCATTAGCGTTGAGAACGAATTCTTCAGCCTTTGTGGACCAGTGAACATCTTCTGCACCATATGTCCAGAGAGTCTGTACTGTGCCGCCGTCGAGCATTGTGTCAAACAGTGCATCGAAGATAGCCTGTTCACGTGCGTCGTTGCCGTCGCCGTCATCTGTGATAACCCATGTCGGAGCTTCACGGTTGAGGTATCCGCCCCATGTATCCTTAATTTCCTTGATCGGAGGAAGCTGTACGAGTTCTTCGAGTTCGCCTGACTGCTTCTTGACTTCGTTCTTGTTCATGTTGTCAGTCAGAGTTCTCAGCCATGTACCTGCCCAGTATGTGAATGCGCCTTCGGAAGTTGTCTGGTCGTTGGAGAAGAACTTCTCACGAGCCTGCTTTGTTCCTGCTTCTTCTGTATCCGGGTCAATGATACCGTCTTTGTAAGCCTGGTTCAGTCTTGCAAGAGCAGCGATTGTAGCATCTTCTGCGAAACCGTCAACCCACTGTCCTGTTTCACGGCTCTTGTAGAAGGAAGGATAAGCACCCTGCCAGAATTCCGGCATGTAGTTGATGTACGGAGCTTCATCCAGTTTGCCGAAGCCAGCTGCGATAACGCCGTATGTCTTGTTGGTGCCGTCGCCGTCCGGATCGTCCTGTGTGAACGCCTTGAGGACTGCATAGTAGTCATCGAATGTCTTGATGTCATCAATTGACTTGCCGACTGCTTCCAGCCAGCCCTTCTTGAGGTAAGTAACGCATCCGTTTCCGTATGTCGGAGAGAATCCGTACTGGGAACCATCGGAAGTGCGGAGATTCATATTGATGGACGGGAGTGTAACACGGCTCTGGAATTCAGCATTGTCATATGCATTGGCGAGGTTCCAGAGGAGACCTGTTGTCTGATACTGTCTCAGCATGGAAGCGGACATGATCAGTGCATCAGGATAACCAGGATCGCCCGGCTGTCCGGTTGTCAGTGTTCTGGAAACTGTTCCGGAGTAGTCAGAGTGGTCGAGCTGTGTAATGTTCAGCTTGATCGGATGGCCGAGTCTTTCGCCGACTGCTTTTTCCCACTGTGCGACGAATTCAGCCTGGCCAGCATCGACAGTTGCTGTAATTGTACCGTCAACTGTGATGTTGAGAGTTTCAAGAACGTATTCACCGTTTTCATTCGTTGATCCGCCCTGATTGGTTGCTGCAGCATCTGTTCCGCCGCAGCCTGCTAACAGACTTAATGCCATTGCGGCACAAGCTGTTAATGAGAATAATCTCTTTTTCATTTTCCTTCCTCCTTTTAGGATAAAATGATTAATGTAAGCGTTTTACAGCTCCGCTTAAAGATTACTACCTAACAGATGATCAATCAAGACAAAATCCCACTGTTTCCTCGCATTAACAACATTAATTTTGTCTAAAATCTGAATAACCGCTGATTTTTTGTCCTCATGAATTTCGCATAAGATCAAATGAAACGGATAAACTTATCAATTTGATGTTCCGACTGCAAATAATGGACTAAAAACCAGAGAAATTCCATTCTGATTTCGGCAATAATCCGGCGATAATTAAATTATATTTGATTATCAGAGAAATTTCACATTATATTTTTCTGATATGATCAAAGACAGATAAAGGAGGACAGCATGATGTTAGTTTCAGATTTTAACAGTCAGAACTTTCCTTTTCCGTTCTATGCAGCACTGATCATGCACCGCGGAAAAATCATCAGCGAAGAATACTTCGAACCTTTCACATCCGACAGTCTGCACCGCATGTTCTCGATAACAAAGAGCTATACGGCGCTTGCTGTCTGCGCTCTGGCTGCTGAAGGAAAAATCTCACTTCATGACCCGATCATCAAATGGTTTGCGGATATGACGCCTGAGCATCCTCATCCGTACCTTTCTGCAATGACCGTTCAGGATATGCTCGACATGCGCACATGCCATGCCTCCACTACATACAAAATCAATATGAACGAAAACTGGGTCCGGTCCTTTTTCATTACGCCGCCGGACCACAGAAGCGGACAGATATTCAAATATGACACTTCTTCATCACATACCCTTGCCGCTCTTGTAAAGCGCATCAGCGGAAAAGGCGTCCTTGATTATCTGAGAACTGTTTTCCCGAAGGAAGTGCAGATCAGCGAAGAAGCTCATATTCTGAAAAACCTGTTCGGTGATGAAATCGGCGGATCCGGCCTGACGGCCAAACCCTCGGATCTGCTTCATACTGCCGAATTCCTTCTTGCCGTTTACAACGGCACATGGAAGGAGAAATACGGCGCAGCCTTTTCCGTGAGCGAATCTTTCTGCAGCCGCTGGTGTCAGCTGATCAGAGAGTGCCTGCTTTTCCGCAGTGAAACACTTCACGAGGGAAAAACTCTCGATGAATGCCAGGGCTACGGCAGTCAGTTCTGGATGATACGCGGCGGCTTTGCCATGTACGGAATGGGAGGTCAGTATGCTGCCGTATTCCCCGAAGAGGAACTGATTATCGTCACTGCGGCAGATACGCAGGCCGTTCAGGGGGGAACACAGTACATTCTTGACGAAATGCACAGGATTGATGCACAGATCAGAGCGGAAGAAGGAAAGGAGCCGGCCGGTCCGTCTGCACCGGAAGCCTTTGAACCGTCCGGGAACAGAGATGCTCTGAATCATGTTCTTCAGCCGCTTGTAGGATCATGGACATTCCTTGAAAACAGGCAGGGATTCCTTTCCTGCAGAATTACGGAGGACGCCCTGATCATGGAACACCGCAGCGGAACATACTGTTTCCCTGTTTCGGCCGCAAAAGCCGTGCCGGCGCAGGATCCTGTTTATCATCAGAACCTCAGGGTTCATACAGCCGCCCTGAGAGACGGCAGTCTTTATCAGCATATCCGCATTCTCGGGGAAAACGTCGGAAGCATCCGCATCATGATCCGCGGCAGTGACGGAAAAATCACCGTATATCTGCGCAAAACAGAGGAAACGCTGTATTCCGAAATGAACGGCTTCCTGGAAGCGGTACGGAAATAAAAATCTTCCGCCGAAAAGCAGAAGATCATAATTTGCCGGTTGTCACATAGTCGGGACGTGTTCCTTCCGCCCCGGGACCGTAGCTGTCAAATTCAAAGAACCGGATGCTCTTATGGGCATCCTTTTTATTCCAGTCATGCCACCCCTGCGGACTGATATGTCTGCCGAGCTCACAGTGCTCCAGACGCACCATGCCGTAATCCCGCCAGGGTCTTGCGATATAGCAGCTTTGGTCAGGCACATCATCCGTGCAGGTAAAGCGGCAGTTTCTAACGATAAAGCCTTCCTTTACATGTTCGGGCGTACTCGGGGCAAAGATATAGCCGGGGCCGTTGCTGCGGAATTCGCAGTTGTCAAAATAAGCAGTGGCTCCGCCGAACACAAAATCCACATCCCCCGTGATCAGACAGTTTTTCAGATATACCGTTCTGTCTGTTCTTGCAAGAGATGATTTCGGACCGAGGAATCCGTCCTTTTCACGTTCGGCTTTGGGAAGCGGAGCGAGGAACAGCGTATCCTGATGCCCTTCAAGAATGCAGTTCTCGAGGATGATGTTGTTTCCGTCCAGATACAGCGCAATTGCCTGTCCGACTTTTTTTCCGGGTCCGGCGGTGTTTTCAAATGTGCAGTTTCTGCATGTTACATCGCTGCCGTCGATCAGCACTGTTGCGGTACGGAATGTATGATACGGTCTGCCGTCCTCGTGGATCATTAAAGCATACAGCCCGCCGCTGTATTTCTGATCCCTGATTTCAACTCCGTTTTCTGATATGCACACTGTCATACGATAATTTCTCCCTCCGGGATACCGAAAGAGGCTGACGCCGCCGTTCTCCGGCAGGCTGTGCAGCCTCTGTCGTTTTTTAAGATTTCAGATTACAGAATGTCCTGATTTCTGACATCATCCATGTCATCGAAATCCTGGTTTTCACCGACCATGCCCCAGATAAATGTATAGTTTCTGGAGCCGCTGCCGGAATGAATGGACCAGCTCGGGGAAATGACAGCCTGTTCGTTTCTCATGACGATATGGCGTGTTTCCTGCGGTTCACCCATGTAATGCATAACGAATGCATCTTCAGGCAGATCAAAGTACAGATATACTTCCATTCTTCTGTCATGTGTATGGCAGGGCATCGTGTTCCATACGGAACCCGGTTCCAGATGTGTCATGCCCATTTCCAGCTGGAAGGATTCAACCTGTCCGGGAAGAATGTACTTGTTGATGGTACGGTGGTTGGAATCTTCCAGAGTGCCGAGCTCCTTCTTGTTTTCGGGAAGGATTTCAACATCATAGTCATATTCCGCTTTTGCATCCTTGAGAATGCGCTTTGTCGGATATGTCATATGCGCAGGACCGCTGCACATATAGAACTTTGCCGGATTTGCAGCATCATCGGAAGCGAAGAGCAGTTCTTTTGATCCTCTTCCGACATACATGCCGTCCCTGGGACCGATCTTGTAATCAACACCGTCAACGGTAATTGTTCCTGCACCGCCGATATTGATGAAGCCTGCTTCTCTTCTTTCCAGGAAGAACTGCGCGCGGAGTTCATCGCCTGCTTCCAGCCTCAGCTGTTTTGTGACAGGTGTAATGCCGCCGAAGATAATTCTGTCGATGTGGCTGTAAACCAGTCTTACCTCATCTGCAGGGAAGACATTCTCTACGAGAAATTCCTCTCTGAGACGTTCGGTAGTGTAATGCTTTACATCCCTGGGGGATGCAGCTGTTCTTAATTCCATATGTAATAATCCCTTCTAAAGCGTAACGCCCTGCTTGAATATGGCAATATCGTGATATCCGGATTTTTCTGCCTTTACCGGTTTTCCGCTTGCTGTCTCTATCACAAGATCATACAGATCGTGTGCAACTTCATCGATCGTTTTGTCTTCGGTGATGACACCCGCGTTCAGATCGATCCAGTTCTTTTTCTTTTCCGCCATTCTGGAATTGGTCGCAATCTTGATGGTCGGAACAGCTGTGGCAAAAGGTGTGCCGCGGCCTGTCGTAAACAGAACCATCTGGCAGCCGGCAGCCGCCTCGCCTGTAGCCGCAACCAGGTCATTGCCCGGTGTGCTCAGCAGGTTCAGGCCCGGTGTCTTGATGCGTTCGCCGTATTTCAGAACATCTGCCACGGGAGCGCTTCCGCTCTTCTGTACGCATCCGTTTGACTTGTCCTCCAGCGTGGAGATTCCTCCGGCTTTGTTGCCGGGTGAAGGATTTTCATAAATCGTCTGATGATAGGATGTGAAATAGTTTTTGAAGTCATTGATCAGACTGACTGTCTTTTCAAACACTTCCTCATTTTCGGCACGGTTCATCAGTGATGTTTCTGCGCCGAACATCTCCGGAACTTCGCACAGTACCGTAGAGCCGCCGTCTGCGACAAGCAGATCGGAGAATCTGCCGACGACAGGATTGGCGGTAATTCCGCTGAGTCCGTCGGAGCCTCCGCACTTGAGACCGATCTTCAGCTTGGAAACCGGCAGTTCGGTGCGGACATCCTCTGCGGCAATATTGCAGAGTTCTTCCAGAACTTCCAGACATGCACTGACTTCGTCCTCATGTTCCTGGGCAATAATGAATCTGATGCGTTCGCTGTCATAGTCACCCAGATACGGTTTCAGAACACCGATATTTGAGTTTTCGCAGCCCAGTCCGACAACCAGCACCGCACCTGCATTCGGATGCAGAATCAGATCGGAAAGAACCTCTCTGGTATTTTCCTGGTCATCACCCATCTGCGAGCAGCCGTACGGATGATTGAAGGCAACGATGGAATCGATTGAGCCGTGCAGGAATTTCTGCGCTTCTCTTTCCACTGCATGCACAACGCTGTTCATGCAGCCGACCGTCGGAATAATCCAGACTTCATTTCTGATGCCTGCTTCGCCGTTCTTTCTCAGGAATCCCTTGAACGTTCTTTCGGCACCGGCAGGCTGTTCAAAGCGGACCGGTTCGTAAGTATAGTTCAGAACTTCGCCGAGATTTGTCTTGATATTGTGAACATGAATATGCATGCCGGAGGCAACATCTTCCGTTGCGTGTCCGATCGGTGTTCCGTATTTGATGATGTCTTCGTCTTTGGCAATATCTCTGAGTGTAAACTTGTGGCCCTGCTCAACATCTTCCTTAAGTACAACCTTCAGGTCACCGAACACGCACTCCTCTCCTTTTGAAAGAGGTGTCAGTGCAACGGCGACATTGTCTTTATCATGAATACGAATATATCTGCGCATATGTATTACCCGAAATACTTTTCAAGTGCAGCTTTCATGCCGATCTCACGGATGCATCCGAGATACTCGGCAACCTTTGCCTCAAGGCCGGCAATCTGTGTCAGATCCTGACCGTGGAAAGCTGTATTTGTAAGATAAGCGTGAACGAATTCTGCTGTTTCCCTGCCGCAGTTGTCACGGAAGAATTCAAGAACATCCTGGTCATCCTTGATCTGATATTCATCAGTGCCTCTTGTGCCGGCAAGGTAGCCTTCACGGAGATCAGCTGAAGAATAGAATGCCATCAGGGCAGCGATGGAGAATGTCAGATGTGAAGGAACTTTGCCGAACTTGTCGACATAGCCGAGAAGTGACGGCAGGCAGCGAGCCTTCCACTTGGATACGCTGTTCAGAGCGATGGCCAGCAGGCTGTGCTGAATGAACGGATTGTTGAATCTGTCGGTTACGGCAGCCGCAAACTCTTCGAGGTCTGCCTTCGGAAGCGACAGTGTCGGGATAACTTCATCATAAATTGTTGTATTCATGAAGTTGCGGATCAGAGGATCCTTCATGGATTCGTTGACATAGTCATGTCCGGCAAGATAGGAAGCGAGAACGAAGGAAGTATGTGCACCGTTGAGGATGCGGACTTTTCTCTGCTTGTAAGGCTTCTGATTGTCAGTGAAGATGACATTCATGCCCTCTTTGCCTTCCAGCGCCTTGTCCATCGGCCATTCGGCAGAAATATCTTTTTCGCTTTCGATAACCCAGAGTGCGAACGGTTCAGCTGTATCGAGCAGATTGTCAATATAGCCGAGCTGTTCCCACAGCTGTTCAGCATCATTTCTCGGATATCCCGTAACGATGCGGTCTACCAGTGTGCTTGTGAAGATGCAGGCGTCATTGACCCATGCACGGAAGCCTTCCGGCAGATTCCAGAGGTCAATGTACTTCATGACGCATCTCTTCAGCTCAATGCCGTTGTCGTCAATCAGTTCCACCGGCAGCATAACCAGACCCTTTTCAGGATCGCCGTTGAATGCTTCATAGCGGGCAAGCAGGAACTGTGTCAGTTTGCCCGGGAATGTAATGTGTGTCTTTTCCTCGAACTTGTCGTCGCCGTTGAATACGATGCCGGCTTCGGTTGTATTGGAAACCACAAAGCGCAGTGTATCGATTTTTGCAGTATTGATATAGCTCTCATAGTCTTCATACGGTGAAACAATATCCTTTACAGAAGTGATCTGCCTTGTTTCAACGTATTCTTCTCCGTTGACTCTTCCCCTGAGCATGAGTGTGTACTGGCAGTCCTGCTTTTTGAATAATTCCAGGGAACCGTACTGAATCGGCTTTACGAGGACTACCGACCCGTCAAATACGCCCTTTTCATTGGCGACATCGATCATGTAGTCAACGAATGCCCTGAGGAATCCGCCCTCTCCGTACTGAACGACCCTGACAGGTCTTGCGGCGGGTTTGCTGATGGTGCTGTTAAGTGTTTCCATAATTTTATTCTCCTTCATATCCGTTCCGTTTGTTTCCGGTTGTCTGTCTGTTCGTAGACTCCATGTAGTTTGCGGTGCAGTTCAGGACCTTCCGCGGTTCGTCCGTATCACCGGTTTCGATCACATCGATGAGAATCCTGGCCGCTGCTCTTCCTTCTTCATATGCAGGCTGCACGACTGTTGTTATTGAAGGAACTGCCAGCCTTGTCCATTCCATGGAATCAAAGCCTGCCACGCCGACATATTCGGGAATCAGCTCGCGGTATTCCTGCAGGGCAAGGTATGTCTTGTCAAGCAGCCAGTTGTTGATCACGAAGATACAGGTGCTCTTTTCCTTATTAAGATATCCGCTCAGTCTTTCCCGCAGTTCCGCGGGTGTGGTCTTCTCATCGGCCACTATCAGCTCGTAGCTGATCTCCCTCTGTTTCAGGCATTCCTCGAACCCTTCCAGACGTTCCATGCGTGTCTGCAGCACATACGGACTTGCCGTAATCAGAACAAACTGTTCATAGCCTTTTTCCGCAAGCGACTCTGTCATTTCATAGACTGCCTGTTTGTTGTTTGTCTTTACCCAGAATGATTCTTCCGAGGCTCCCGGCGAGTCGAAATACACAATCGGCTGCTCATTTCCGCTGCTGTTCCAGAACGTCTCAAACCGCACGGTGGGCTGCACGATGAAGCCGTCCACCCCGATCGCCGCCATGCTTGAAATATAATTCTCTTCATCTGCGGGATCGTATCCGCTGCTGCCGATAATCATCTGGTAGCCGCGTTCACGTATATAATCATTAATACCCTTGACGATCTGATTCGCAAAGCTGTTTGTGATATCACCGATCAGCACGCCGACAAGCCTGGACTGCTTCGCATTTAAAGAACGTGCCATAGCATTCGGCTGATAATTGGTTTTATCGATGACCTGGCGTATCTTTTCTTTCGTGGTTTCCGACATTTTTTCGTATTTTCCGTTCAGATAATACGATACGGTTGCCTTGGAAACGCCGGCCAGCAAAGCGATGTCGCTGATTGTAATCTTTTTTTTCATCTGTTTACGTCTCTTGTTAACCGGTTCATTTATAAAGTAATCCGCGCAGTGATAAAAGTCAATCCAAAATTGGAAAATATGCGCAATTTTTCGGTATTGGAAGCGATTACGTTATTTTCTGATGCTATTTTTCACTTTTCTATTGACTTTATTCAAAGAGATGCTAAATTGTAGTTAACTGTTTAACCAATCGGAGGTAACTATGTCACAGGAAAGAAACAGTGAAATTATCAGACGCCTTCACGGAATCGGAATTATTCCCGCCATCGTCCTCAATAATGTCGAAGATGCGGCTCCGCTTGCCGAAGCACTCTGCAGAGGCGGCCTGCCTGCTGCGGAAGTAACATATCGTACAGATTGTGCCCATGATGCCATGATCGCCATGAAAAAAGCCCGTCCCGATCTGCTCGTCGGAGCCGGAACGGTTCTCACAAAGGAACAGGTTGACTCGGCGCTGGATGCCGGTGCAGAATTCATCGTCTCACCGGGCCTCAATCCTGAAGTTGTCAGATACTGCCAGGAAAAAGGCGTTGTAGTTGTGCCGGGAGTCTCCTGCGCAAGCGACATCGAAAGAGCGCTTGAGCTCGGACTTGATAAAGTTAAATTCTTCCCTGCCGAACAGCTCGGCGGAATCAAAACCATCAAAGCTCTCTGCGGTCCCTATACAACAATGAAGTTCATGCCTACAGGCGGCGTTAATCCAAAGAACATGCTTGACTACCTGAATGACCCGAAGATCTTCGCAGTCGGCGGAACATGGATGGTCAAAGCCGATCTGATCAAGGACAAGAAGTTTGATGAGATCGAAAAGCTCACTAGAGAAGCAGTTGTAAGCATGCTGCAGATCAGACTGAAGCACATCGGCATCAACGTCGATCCCGAAGAAGGAAAAGAAACAGCCGAAAAATTCGCTGCCGTCTGCCAGGGCAAAGTCCGTCAGACATCCAAGGGATATTTCGGAAGTGATCTGATTGAAGTCATGACACGCCAGCAGACAGGAACACACGGACACATCGGCATCGGCGTCAGCTCCGTTGAAAGAGCTATGTGCTACTACACGGCTCTCGGCTATGAATTCGATCCGGACTCTGTGACATACGACGCCGACGGATATGCAAAATTCGCATATTTCAAAGGAGAAATCGGCGGATTCACAATGCATCTGGTTAACAATTGATATAATTGAATAAATGAAGGAAAGAGGAAATAATTATGAGCAAAATTGTAACATTCGGTGAAATCATGCTGCGCCTGTCACCGGAGGGATTCTCCCGGTTTGTACAGGCAGACAAATTTGAAGTCATCTACGGCGGCGGCGAAGCAAACGTTGCAGTAAGCTGTGCAAACTACGGTGATGACGCATATTTCGTAACAAAGCTTCCTGATCACGAAATCGGCCAGGCCGCAATCAACTCTTTAAGAAAATTCGGTGTCAACACACAGTTTGTTGCAAGAGGCGGCGACAGAGTCGGTATCTACTACTGTGAAAGCGGAAGCGCAATGCGTCCCTCCAAAGTCATCTATGACCGTGCCGGCAGCTCAATTGCCGATGCAGATCCTGAAGATTTCGACTTCGATGCAGTCATGGAAGGTGCCGACTGGTTCCACTGGTCCGGAATCACACCGGCTATTTCCGACAAAGCAGCCAAGCTCACTCTTCTTGCCTGCCAGGCAGCCAAGAGACACGGTGTAACCGTATCCTGCGACCTGAACTACAGAAAGAAGCTCTGGACACCCGAAAAAGCACAGAGCATCATGACTCCGCTGATGGAATATGTTGATGTCTGCATCACAAACGAAGAAGATGCTGAAAAGTGCCTTGGCTTCAAACCGGATTCCGATGTTGAAGCAGGTGTTACAGATGCAAGCGGCTACCACGCAATCTTCAAGCAGATGATGGCTCAGTTCGGCTTCACACTCATGGCTTCCACATTAAGAGAAAGCTTCAGCGCTTCCAACAACGGCTGGAAGGCCCTGATCTATGACGGAAACGAATTCTATCAGTCCAGGCGTTATGAAATCACTCCGATCGTTGACAGAGTCGGCGGCGGCGACAGCTTCTCCGGCGGTCTGATCCACGGCATGCTCAAGTGGAAGGATCCCAAGAAGGCTCTTGAATTCGCAGTAGCTGCAAGTGCCCTCAAACACACAATCCCGGGTGATGTCAACCTCGAAAGTGAAGCAGAAGCTCTCGCTCTTGCAGAAGGCAATGCAAACGGAAGAGTACAGAGATAAATTAATATAAAGACAGGAGATTAATTATGTTCGACCCTAAAGATTTCCGCCTTGACGGAAAAGTTGCACTGATTACAGGTGCATCCTACGGAATCGGTTTCGGAATCGCTTCCGCTTATGCTGCAGCAGGTGCAACCATCTGCTTCAATGACCGCAGCCAGGACAAACTGGAAGCCGGTCTGAAATCCTATGCTGAAGCAGGCATCCCTGCCCACGGCTACATCTGCGATGTTACAGACGAGGAACAGGTCAAGGCAATGGTTGCCAAGATCGAAGAAGAAGTCGGCACAATCGACATTCTTGTCAACAATGCCGGCATGATCAAGCGCATCCCGATGGTTGAGATGAGCGCCGCTGACTTCCGTGCTGTCGTTGACGTTGACCTCAACGCTCCGTTCATTGTTTCCAAGGCTGTTATTCCCGGAATGATCAAAAAGGGACACGGCAAAATCATCAACATCTGCTCCATGATGTCCGAACTGGGCAGAGAGACAGTATCCGCATACGCAGCTGCCAAGGGCGGTCTGAAGATGCTGACAAAGAACATCTGCAGTGAATACGGCGAATACAACATCCAGTGCAACGGCATCGGCCCGGGCTACATTGCCACACCGCAGACAGCTCCGCTGAGAGAGCGTCAGGCTGACGGAAGCCGTCATCCGTTCGACCAGTTCATCGTTGCCAAGACACCGGCAGCACGCTGGGGAACACCGGAAGACCTGCAGGGACCTGCAGTATTCCTGGCAAGTGATGCATCAAACTTCGTAAACGGACACATTCTCTATGTTGACGGCGGAATTCTTGCCTACATCGGCAAGCAGCCGCAGTAATTCCGAGGTATATTCATATGACTGAATTCATGGGAAAGGACTTTCTTCTGGATACAGAAACAGCCCGTCATTTATATCACACTTATTCCGAGCATCTGCCGATCATAGACTATCACTGCCATATTCCGCAGAGAGAAATCTATGAGAACAGAAAGTTCGAAAACATCGCTCAGGTCTGGCTGGGCGGAACATCCATCAATCCCGACGGAAGCAAGACAGTCTTCGGTGACCACTACAAGTGGAGACTGATGCGCTGCAACGGCGTTCCCGAAGAATACATCACAGGTGACAAGCCTGACTTCGAGCGCTTTGAAAAGTTCGCTGAAACTCTGGAAAAGTGCATCGGCAACCCGATGTATCACTGGTGCCATCTCGAGCTGAAGAAATACTTCGGCTATGAAGGCATCCTGTCAAAGAAGACAGCGAAGGAAGTATGGGATCTCTGCAATGACAAGCTGCAGAATGACCCGAACCTGAGAGTTCAGGGCATCGTCAGATCCAGCAACGTCAGATTCGTCGGCACCACCGATGACCCTGTTGATGATCTTGCATGGCACAAGAAGCTCAAGGACGAGAACACCGTTGAAGGTGTAACAGTCGCACCGAGCTACCGTCCCGACAAGGCGCTCAACATTCATAAGGAAGGTTTCGCTGAATATATCTGCCAGCTTGCAAAAGTATCCGGAATGGAACTGAATACAGCTGCAGATGTCAGAAACGCCCTGGAAAACCGTCTGGACTACTTCGTTGAAAGAGGCTGCAAGGTTACCGACCACGGTCTCGACAGCATCCCCTTCACCTGTCCTGATGAAGCCGCTGCGACAGCTGCTTTTGCAAAGGCAATGCGCGGTGAGGCCGTCACAGACAGAGAGCGTGACGACTATCAGACATACATGCTCTATGAACTCGGCAAAATGTATGCCGAAAAAGACATCGTCATGCAGATTCACTACGGTGCAATCCGCAACACAAACGAAAAAATGTTCAGAGACCTCGGACCGGATACAGGCTTCGACATGATCGGCAGCCCCGACTGCTCCGTAACCATCGGAAAACTGCTCTCCGTTCTGACACAGGAAGGCAAGTGCCCGAAAGTCATCCTCTATTCCCTGAACCCGATCGATCTGGATATGCTCGCAACAATGTGCGGATGCTTCCAGGATTCCTCGGCAAGGTCCAAGATCCAGCTCGGTTCCGCATGGTGGTTCGGTGATACAAAGGACGGTATGGAAAAGCAGCTGAAGACGCTCGCCCGTCTCGGTGTTCTCGGCAACTTTGTCGGAATGCTTACAGACAGCCGCAGTTTCTTAAGCTATACACGTCATGATTACTTCCGCCGCATCCTCTGCTCCGTCATCGGAAAATGGGTTGAAAACGGTGAATATCCGAATGATGAAGATGCTCTGAAACAGATTGTGGAAGGGATTTCATATTATAACGCCGAAAGGTATTTCGGCCTTTGACAAACGCGTGCATTAGATGCACAATTAAAACAGGCCAGAAAGTCCTGACAGCTTGATACAGCTTTGACTGATATAACGCGGGGACTTCAGAATTGTTCAGTATGAACAGGCAAAAAGGAGAGAATATTTTATGTCAACAGTCAGTTTGAAACACATCGAGAAGATTTATCCGAACGCAGAAACAAAGAGACACAAGGCCAAGAAAAAGGACGATGATGCTCCCAAGAAGGTCGTAAACCTCAAGATTACTGAGGAAGGTGTCCATGCTGTTCAGGACTTCAATCTCGACATCGCCGACAAAGAATTCATCGTACTGGTAGGTCCTTCCGGATGCGGAAAGTCCACAACACTGAGAATGGTTGCAGGACTTGAAGACATCACAAGAGGCGATCTCTATATCGATGACGTCAGAGTTAACGATGTAGCACCTAAGGACAGAGATATCGCCATGGTCTTCCAGAACTATGCTCTGTATCCGCACATGACAGTCCGTCAGAACCTCGAATTCCCGCTGAAGCTGAGAAAAATGCCGAAGGCTGAAATTGACAGCGCAGTCAATGAAGCTGCTGAAATTCTCGGTATCACGGAATATCTGGAAAGAAAGCCGAAGGCTCTTTCCGGTGGTCAGAGACAGAGAGTCGCTATCGGACGTGCCATCGTTCGTGAACCTAAAGTTCTGCTGATGGACGAGCCGCTGTCCAACCTCGATGCTAAGCTGAGAAATCAGATGAGAGCAGAGATTATTAAACTGAGACAGAGAATCAACACAACATTCATCTATGTCACACACGACCAGACAGAAGCTATGACTCTGGGCGACAGAATCGTCATCATGAAGGACGGCGTCATCCAGCAGATCGGAACTCCTCAGGAAGTATATGACAGCCCGATCAACACATTCGTTGCAGGATTCATCGGAATGCCTCAGATGAACATGTATGACGGCAAACTCCTCAAGGTCAACGGCAAGTATGCTGTTAAGCTTGAAAATGCAGTCATCGAACTTTCCGAAGACAAGCAGGAAAGACTGAAGGCACACAATGTTCCTGAAAAGGATGTCATCGTCGGTGTCAGACCTGAACACATGGTTCTTGACAGGGCTGAAGGAAAGATGATCAAGGGTACCGTAGACGTAAGCGAAATGATGGGCTCCCAGGTACATCTGCATATCAATGCAATTGGAAAAGACGGCATCGTTATCGTTCCTACACTCGAACTCGAAGGCAACTACTCCTTCAAAGCCGGCACACCGATCGAATTCACATTCCCGGGCAGTGTTGCGCATGTATTCGACAAGGTTACAAAGAATAATCTCGAGTACGCTGATTAATCAAATTGACCTTCTCTGAAAAATGGATATCGTGAGATATCCATTTTTTTTCGTTCTTCGGATGTCAATTACCTGATCAGGTTCTGAAGCAGAGACATCAGATCCTTCACTGCGGTCCCGCCGGCACACTTCTCACACAGCACGCTGATCAGTTCTTTTTCCAGGGCATTGCATTTCCTGTAATTCGCAACAATTTTCTTCTCTGCGGCTGTAAGTCTCAGCGTGCTTCCTGACGTTGTTCCGGTTTTCTTTTTCGCTGCCGCGGGTTTTTTTGCGGCCGGCCTTTTCGCCGCGGCCGGTTTTTTCGCCGCTGAAGCTGCAGGTTTTCTTGCTGCTCTTGTTACGCTTTCTTCTTCCATTATGATTCCCTTTCCAGAATGAACTTCATTAACTGCGTGTGTGACGGGATCCCGGTCCTTCCGCCCGGCTTCGTGCATTTTAATGCGGCACATGCGGAGGCGTATCTGATGCAGCTGCGGATATCCTGTCCGTTGAGCCAGGCAGCCAGGAACGCTCCGTGAAACACATCTCCTGCCCCTGTGGAATCGACGGCATCCACTTCATATGCATCAAAATGCTCCATGCGGCCGTCAATGTACGCAATGCAGCCGTCCCTGCCGAGAGTGGTGATAACAATTTTCGAATTCTCTGCGAAATATGCCAGCGCCTCTTCAAGGTTTTCCTTTTCCGATACCATCATCGGATAGCGCCTGTTCATAATCAGAATGTCTGCCTGCGCCGCCAGCTTTCTGCTGAGGGATTTGTCAGCCTCCATATGGCAGCCGTCCAGGGACACCGGAATGTGATATTTTTTTGCCGTTTCTGCCGCTGCCATTGCATTGTCGTATCTTGTTCCGTCAAGATGAATCACGTCGCTGGTTCTGATCATATCGATGCATGCCCGGTCCCATTCCACGGGATCCAGGACATTGTTCTGCACGAATTTGGTCCGTGAACCGGTGCGGGGATTCACCATGATCTGCGAGGACGGCGACATGCCTTCCGTGCAGCGAACGCAGCTGACATCCACGCCCTCCTGCTTGAGGGAATCGATAATCTGACGGCCGGTTTCGTCTGTTCCCACGTTGGCGATCATTCTGCCGCGGTGGCCGAGTCTCTGTGCGGCTGCCACAGCCGTAGCACAGGCCCCGCCTCCCTGCATCATCTGTGAAAGGATATGCGTGCTGCCGTCTTCCGCGGGATAATCCTCAACAACGTTGAGATAATCCATGCAGGCAGCGCCGATGCCGGTGATTGTTCTATTCATAATAAGCTTCCAGATACTTCCTGATCTCAGACAGTTTTCCGGTAATGAAATCCGGGTGTGAATCAATCAGGGACTGCCGTTTTGCCTCGTTTGATACAAAAGCTATCGTTCCCGCCCCGGCATTATGCCCGGCCAGGATGTCCGTCGCGCTGTCTCCGACATAGATGCAGGAGTCTGCCCCGAGCATTTCCGCCGCGCGCAGAATGCCCTCCGGGTCCGGTTTGTCATGAACGACCTGATCATGCCCGATTGTGACATCTATATATTTTGTCATGCCGGAAAGATCCATCAGCTGTATCAGCGATGAGCTGTATCTGGTACTGATCACACCCGTCTGCCAGCCTTCCTCCTTCATCCATGCAAGCAGCTCCATGGCATAAGGCATCGGCTTGATCAGATCCCTGAGATTCTCTCTCTGGTATTTCCGGTATTCCTCCACCATCTCATCCGGATCCTTTTCCGGGAAGAATTGCTTCATCATAACGGACAGTGCCGGTCCGAGCACCGAAACCTGTTTTTCGATTGTAAACTCTTCGATCGTTCTGTACTTCCTGAACAGATACCCGTAGCTGCTCATAATTGCAGGCTCGGTATCCATCAATGTTCCGTCAAAATCAAACAAGACAGCCGGCTTCTTCATTTTTTATTCTCCCTGCTTTCCCTTTCCAGCATTGTATACAGCCGTTTTTTAAACGTTACTGTACTGTTGTATCCCTCTTCCTTCAGGATATAGTTTGTTACTGCTGTCTCCACCAGATCCTTGGTGGAGCGGCCGGGTGAAACAGGAATTTCCATCATCGGAACAGTGACGCCCATGATTGTCGTGGTGCCGGTCATTTCGTCTCCGATCCGTTCATATTCCTCTTTTGACGAGAACGGCACAAGCTTGATCACAATATCGATATCCGCATCATTTGCGATCTTGTTTGCACCGAACATCCGTTCAACGTCTATGATGCCGATTCCTCTGATCTCAAGCATTCCCCTGAGTATTTCCGGGGCGTGACCGACAAGATGATTATGAATCTTCTGCAGATCCACTCTGTCATCCGATACAAGCACCTGACCGTCCTTGATCAGTTCCAGTGCAGTTTCTGACTTGCCCTGTCCGCTTTCGCCCATCAGAAGCACACCCTTGCCGTATACGACGACAAGATCTCCGGAAACTGTCTCCTCCGGCGCCAGTTTTTCATCAAGATATGTGATCAGGTCCACGACAAACCGGTATGTCGGACTCGGTGACCTGAAGACCGGGAAATTCTTTGAAATTGCCACTTCCTTCAGAATCTGAGGGACTGCATTGTTGTGCGTCACGATGACCATCGGTGTCAGACCGTCCGTGATCGGCTGAAATCTCTCCCTCTGATCCGCTTCACTCAGATTGCTGATAAATTCAATTTCCTTTTTACCTATAATAATAATTCTTCTGGGTTCCGTCGGCTGAAAGTATCCGCATAATTCAAAGCCCGGTCTGTATACATCCGGTATTACTACCCAGCGCTTCAGGGACTCTTCGTTGCCGGTTACCTGTTCAAGCTGGAAAAATTCCTTGATTTCCGATATTTTTACCTGTTTGGAATACTGATTGTTTTCAGACATATGCTGTTACCTCTGTGTCCGCATTATAACATGCAAAGCGAAAGGAGAGATATCCTCTCTCCCCTGTTAATTATTCTGTTGTTCTTTTCCCCGGTTCAGAACCTTTTTCAGGTACTGTCCCGTCCATGATTCTTCTGTTTCAGCCACCTGTTCCGGCGTTCCTTCGGTAATGACCGTTCCGCCGTTGTCTCCGCCCTCGGGGCCCAGATCAATAACCCAGTCGGCGCATTTGATCACATCCAGATTGTGCTCAATTACAATTACCGTATTTCCGGTATCGACAATCCTGTCCAGAACAGCGATCAGACGCTTTACATCATCCGTATGCAGACCGGTTGTAGGCTCATCGAGAATGTACACTGTCTTTCCTGTCGGCTTCTTCTGCAGTTCACTGGCCAGCTTGACGCGCTGCGCCTCACCGCCGGAAAGCGTCGTGGAAGACTGGCCGAGCTTGAGATAGCCGAGACCGACATCAATCAGTGTCTGCAGCTTGTTTCTGATTTTTGCATGCACGCTGAACAGCTCAAGCGCCTCTTCAATGGTCATCTCAAGCACATCGTAAATGGATTTTCCCTTGTAGGTGCACTGCAGGGTTTCGTCATTGTACCGTCTGCCGTGGCATACTTCGCAGGGAACGTAAACATCCGGCAGGAAGTTCATCGAAATCGTTCTGACACCGTCACCCTGACATGCTTCGCATCTGCCGCCCTTGACATTAAAGGAGAATCTTCCCTTGTCATATCCTCTGAGTCTGGCTTCGGGTGTTTTGGCAAATACATCACGGATGTCGTCAAACACACCGGTATATGTTGCAGGATTGGAGCGCGGCGTACGTCCGATCGGATCCTGATCGATCTGGACAAGCTTGTCGATGTTCTTCAGGCCTTTCACCTTGTCAACCTTTCCCGGCCTTACTTTGGTATAGCCGAGATTCTTCTGAACCGCCTTCATCAGGCATTCATTGACCAGTGTGCTTTTTCCGCTGCCCGAAACACCGGTGACCAGCACCAGCTTTCCGAGCGGGAACGATACATTGATATGCTTCAGGTTATGCTCCGAAGCACCGATCAGATCCACCGATTTTCCGCTTCCTTTTCTTCTCTTTTCCGGAACTTCAATGCGCATCCTTCCGGATAGATATTTTCCGGTAACAGAGTCCTCAGACTTGAGAATATCCTGCGGCGTTCCGTTGAAAATCACTTCTCCGCCGTGAATTCCGGCACCCGGACCGATGTCAACGATCCAGTCAGACTCCATCATTGTCTCCTCGTCATGTTCGACAACGATCAGCGAATTGCCCAGATCTCTCATGTTTTTCAGCGTATTGATCAGCTTTGCGTTGTCTCTCTGATGAAGGCCGATGGACGGCTCATCAAGAACATACAGAACTCCGGAAAGCCTGGATCCGATCTGTGTCGCAAGCCGGATCCGCTGTGCCTCCCCGCCGGAAAGCGTTCCGGCAAGTCTGTCCAGCGTCAGATATTCCAGACCGACATCCTTCAAAAACTGCAGTCTGTTTCTGATTTCCTTCAGGACAACATCGGCGATCTTCTGCCTGCTTTCGCTCAGCTTCAGGGAGTCGATCCATTCCAGAGCCGCAGTAACGGACATGCTTGTAAATTCCATGATGTTTTTGTCACCGACACGGACGGACAGAGCCTGCTCATTCAGCCTTCTTCCTCCGCAGGTCGGACATACGCTTTCAAACATGAAGGAATGATACCAGTCCTTGTACATTGTGCTGCTGGACTCTGAGTATCTTCTTTCAATCATGGCCTTGACGCCCTCGATATAGTCGTTCCGGGAGTATTCGTTTCCGCTTGAAGATCTGATTTTATATTTGATCGGCCTGTCGCTTCCGTTCATCAGCATCTCCATCTGCTTCGGCGTCAGTTTGCTGATGGGCTTGTCCAGGTCCACTTTATAGGCATCACACAGAACCTTGAACGTCTGCCATTCAATGATTTCCGTATCGACAACGTTCTTGTAATAGCGGATGCCTCCCTGGCGGATGGAAAGGCTCGGATCGGGAATCAGAAGATTGAGGTCAACTTCCTCCGTTATGCCCAGACCGTGACAGGTCTCACAAGCACCCAGCGGGGCATTGAATGAGAAAAGTCTCGGCTCGAGCGTCGGCACGGAGAATCCGCAGATCTTGCAGGAATAGTTTTCGGAGAACAGTTCCTCCCGGTCGCCGATCAGTACTCTTGCCATGCCTGAGGCAAGCCTGCAGGCTGTTTCCAGAGAGTCATAAAGCCTTCCTCTGGAATCCTCCCTTTTGATAATTCTGTCCACAACGACATCAATGTTGTGGCGCTTGTTTTTATCCAGTTCAATCTCATCTTCAAGCAGATGGATTTCCCCGTCCACCCGGACCCTGACAAAACCGTCCTTCTGCAGTTTGGCAAAGGAGTCTTTGAAGGTTCCCTTTTTGTTTGTCACAACAGGTGCCATCACTGTCAGCTTTGTGCCGTCTTCAACGGCGAAAATCTGATTTACCATCTCCTGCACCGTCTGTCCGGTAATGGGAATGTTGTGGTTGGGACAGTAAGGAATACCGCATCTTGCATACAGAAGACGCAGATAGTCATAAATCTCCGTAACGGTTCCGACAGTTGAACGCGGATTGTTTGAGGTTGTTTTCTGATCAATTGAAATCGCAGGTGAAAGACCCTCGATCAGCTCCACGTCAGGCTTGTCCACTCCTCCGAGAAACTGTCTGGCATATGCACTCAGTGACTCAACATATCTTCTCTGTCCTTCGGCATAGATCGTATCAAAAGCCAGGGATGTTTTTCCGCTTCCGGAAAGACCTGTCATTACGACCATTTTGTTTCTGGGAATATCCAGAGATATATTTTTCAGATTGTTTTCCTTCGCTCCGCGGATAATAATCTTGTTCTGTTCCATCAGTTATCCTTTCGCTTTTTCGCTTCTTCACAGAGATCAGCCAGCATCGTCCAGGCTTCCCTCGGCGAAAGATCATCCGGATTCACACTGTTCAGCTTGCTTAAAACAGCTTCGCCCACAGGATCTTCCTTCTTCATTTCAATCAGCTGGTAACTCTGCTGAACCACACGCTTCTTGCTCTCCAGTTCCTTCTGAAGACCCTTTGCCCTTTCCAGAACAGTATCCGGAAGTCCGGCCAGACGGGCAACGTTGATGCCGTAGGATCTGTCGGCGCTTCCGTTTTTGATCTTGTACAGGAAAGTGACATGGTCTTCATCTTCGTGCACTACAACATGAACATTCCTGACGACACCGATCGAATCCGCCAGTGATGTCAGTTCATGATAGTGGGTGGAAAACAGCGTCTTTGCATGCAGACATGCCGCAATGTATTCAATCATTGCCTGGGCAAGCGCCATTCCGTCATACGTGGAGGTTCCTCTTCCGATTTCGTCAAACAGAATCAGGGAATGCTCCGTAGCCTGCTGCAGAGCATTGTTGGCTTCCGTCATCTCCACCATGAACGTCGACTGTCCGCTGAGGATATCGTCACTTGCGCCGATGCGGGTGAAGATTCTGTCAAAGACCGGCATGACACACTTTCTGGCCGGTACGTAGCAGCCCATCTGCGCCATGATCACGATCAGTGCGCACTGTCTCATATATGTGGATTTACCGCCCATATTCGGTCCCGTGATCAGAAGAATCTGCTGCCGGGAGTCCATATGGAGACTGTTGGCAACATACTTGGGATCCTTCATCATTTCATCCAGAATCGGATGTCTTCCCGCAGTGATATCCAGTTCATCATCGCTGAATACCGGACGCACATATCCGTATCTGGAGGAAACTTCGGCAAGCGCCGCAATGCAGTCTATCTCGGCAAGGACCAGCGAAAGCTTCTGCAGTTTTGCCAGGTGTTTCCGGATCTCGGAAAGAATTGATGCAAACAGCTGCTTTTCTATGCGTACGGCATTCTCCTCCGCATGCAGGATCATGTCCTCTTTTTCCTTCAGGCGCGGGGAAATAAACCGCTCATTGCTGACGAGTGTCTGCTTGCGGACATATCCCCACTCTTCCTTCACCTGCTGGGCTGCCGCCTTGGAGATTTCAATATAATAGCCGAACACCTTGTTGTATCCGATCCTCAGCGTCTTGATCCCGGTGCGCTCGCGCTCCTCGGCTTCCATATTGGAAATGAATTCCCGGCCGCTTCTCTGAACGGTACGCGCTTCATCAAGTTCCTTATTGTATCCGTCACGGAAGATCCCGCCGTCACTGAGATTCGCGGGAGGATTCTCCACAAAGGCATCCTTCAGCACATCATAAAGATCGCTGAGCGGATCCACGTCTGCGTATTCCGCAAATTCATCACATGCCACGCAGTCAAGAATTTCCGGAACTTCCTTCAGTGTTCTGCTCAGACGCAGACAGTCCACTGCATTTGCACTGTTCATGGCGCACCTTGCAATCAGTCTCTGCAGATCATAGATGCCGGACAGGGCTTCCCGCAGGCGTGACCTTGCCATGAAATGCTTCTTCAGGTATTCAAGTCTGTCATATCTCTGCTCGATGGAGCTTTTCCTCACCAGAGGCTTTTCCACCCATTTCCGCAGCATTCTTGAACCCATGGCGCTTTTGCATACGTCAAGGAACGACCAGAGTGTTTCGGTCTTGTTCTGACGGTGCAGTCCCTCCGTAAGCTCCAGATTCTGCCTCGTGCTGTAATCCATGTACAGTACGTCATTTTCGTTTTCAATCGTGCATGCCTGAAGATGGGAAAGCATGTGCTTCTGCGTCAGTTCCAGGTAATTCAGCATTCTGCCGTAGGCAGTTCTGTCATAGTCCCTGGTCAGTGACTCACATAACGGCTGATATTCCCCGCGGATCTGATCCTCATCACAGTATGAAATCACCATCTGCATTTCCCTGAGCAGACGGATGCACTTTTCATCAAATCCCTTCCTGACAACGAGTTCCCGGACGTTGCTGCGCATAACAGTCTGAACCAGCACAGTCGGTGAATGTTCGATGTTCATGATGAAATTCTCACCGGTGCTGACTTCGGCCATTGCCAGTGCATAGCCGTAGCCGTAATCCTCGGCTGCGCACAGGTAAACAGATGACTTTTCGTCGCTGATTTCCTCCATCACAGTTCCCGGGGTAATAACCCGGATGACATCTCTTTCGACAAGTCCCTTAGCTTCAGCGGGGTCCTGCATCTGCTCGCATATGGCAATCTTGTAGCCGCGCTGAACAAGTCTCTGCACATATCCTGAAACAGCATGATGGGGCACGCCGCACATCGGGATGCGGTCCTTGACGCCGGCGTTCTTTCCGGTCAGAATCAGATCCAGTTCCCTGCTTGCGGTTTTCGCGTCATCAAAAAACATCTCATAAAAATCTCCGATGCGGTAAAAGAGCAGTGCATCCTGATACTGCTCTTTTGTTTTCAGATACTGTTGAATCATCGGGGAATACTTTTCTTCAGCCATAAATATACTCTTTCAATAAGCCCAAATATTATATCAGAATATACGGGCCAATATCTTAAAACGCTCCGAAATATCCGCATATCACGCATTCTGTTTCTCCGGAAAGCCAATCTGTGCTTTTTCCTTTTGAGCATGCAGTCCGGCAAAGTATAATACTGTTGAAGAGGTGATGATTTATGGCAGAAAACAAACCCGGCATTTCCGTGAATGCTAAAGCTGAAACCGTATCAAACGAAAAAACCGAAAAGCAGAAAAGAGAAGCTGAGGAAATCCGCAGAAGAATCGAAAACGACAATCTGAAAGCTGAACAGGCCAGAAAAGAAGCAGAAGAAAAAAGACGCCAGGCTGAAGAAGAAGCCAGAAGAAAAAAGGAAGAAGCAGAAAGAAAAGCGGAAGAGGAACGCAGAGCCGCCGAGGAAGCTGCCCGGAAGGCAGAGAATGACAAGAGACACGTTATGGAGGCGGGAACCGCAATCGCTGCCGCTGCCATCACTGCCGCTTCCAGAAACAAGGGCGGAAGATTCAGGTCATTCCTGATCGGACTGGTGATCGGTCTGATCGCCGGCGCCGTTATCATGTACTCGCTCTTCAAGCCGGCGGAGCCGAAACCCGTCACAACCATTACACCTGCGGAAAGCGCGGATGTAATCATCGACCAGAACTTTGCCACATATACGGCCGCCGATTTCCAGGATGCCGTGCTCGGTGCAGCAAGCGATCACCAGGAACTGATTGTCATGGAACAGCCGCTGTCAATCATAACAACCGTAACCAAGGCAGGCCTGGGCGGACTCCCCGTATTCTCAAAGGTCAAAAACATTACATATTACGGAACAGGTGTCTACACCACGGATCTGAGTCATATCGACAGGGACCACATTTCCGTTGATGAAAAAGAGATGACCGTTACCGTTACGATCCCGCATACCGTTCTTCAGTATGTCAATCCCGATCTCAACAGCACCGAATTCGAAGACACGGAAAAAGGACTTCTGGCCTTCGGTGACATTAAAATGACAGCCGAGGAACAGAACATCCTTGAAACATCTGTATACGACGCTATGAAGGAGAGGCTCGACAGCGAAGATCTTTACGCACAGGCAGATACACTTGCCAAACTGAAGACATATGAAATCTTCCAGCCGCTGATCACCGCCGTATCACCGCAGTACAAAGTCATTACCGAGCTTGAATAAAAAAACGATCCGGAACACATGTTCCGGATTTTTTATAGAATATTCAGTACCAGGACCGTAAATATTGCCCCGAAGCAGGCACCGCCCAGATGAGCGCGCCAGCCTACCCCCGGCATGAAGTTCATAGCCAGATTGAGCAGGATCATATACATAAACGAGGTCCCCCGCAGAATCTCCTCCACTCCGTAGAACTTCATGATCAGTGCCAGTTCCGCAACCATCAGTCCGTAAAGACCGCCTGACATTCCGGCACTGATCGTATGATCGTCGCCGGTCATCAGCACCATCAGATTGCCCAGAATCACCGATCCCAGAAGAAGCACTGCATAAAGAACATGGCCGAACATCCTCTCCATGTAGGAGCCCAGATTCCAGAGCACATACATATTCATAAACAGATGCCAGATGCTGAAATGCAGAAATCCCGCCGTAATCAGACGGTAGTACTGTCCCAGTCTGACATACGGATTGTACATGACACCCATTTCCAGAAGAACGTCTGACGACATCGCTGTCTGTTCTCTTTTCGTTTTCAGAATATAAGCTGCTATGCAGATAATTCCCGCAGCGTATGTTACATACGGCAGATGATACATTGTGCACCTCCAAAAAAGGCATTCCCCGGAATGCCGTTTTACTTTATGCTGTATTCTCCGACGATCATCCGGACATTGTCTCCGGCTTCGTCGCTCTTCACTTTGGTTTCCATATCCCTGACATAGATGATTCCGTCTTCGATCTTCTCATCGAGAACCCGTTCGAAGTCCAGAATGTTTCCCTGCAGGCATTCAAAGTTGTTGAAGTTTCCGTTGCTGGCAAGACCGTTGCCGCCGCCGAAATATTCATATGCTTTTTCTGAATCGATAACGAACTCAATAACCGATGCGTACAGGTTTGCGGAACATCCGTCGCTTGCATCAACGGCAGCCTTGGCATCTATTTTTACAACAGGAATAATGATTCCTGTATCAAGAATGACATAATATTCCGATCCGATTTCTCCGAACTGATAGCCCAGGGCAACACCGATGAATCCGTCCTCGTTGTACAGGAAGCCGGTTTCCTCATCGACAGTCATATGTTCATGAATGTATTTATACTGCCGCGATTCCGGGTCCGTAATCATACGGTAGTCTTCATATGTCTTGGTGCTGCTGGTCGAACATGCCCCGATCGATTCCGACCGGTATTCCTTATGGTAATTCTTCAGGGAATACAGGTTAAAATCATCCGAATTAAAACCACCGGATGTCAGAAGTACTGTTACGGCCGCTGCGGCCCCTGCTGTCTTTCTCAGAATCTTCTTCATAAATAAGGTAAAAATGATTATACCATCCCCGGATTGTTTTGGTAAAGTACCCGAAGTGCTTATTCTTCCGTATCCGGGCTTGCACGTATACAGAAAAGGCACCGTTTCCGGTGCCTTCTGACTGACGTTATAAATTCAATTATTTAACGTTGGAGAAGTACTTGATTGTACGAACCATCTGTGATGTATAGGAGTTTTCGTTGTCATACCAGGAAACTACCTGTACTTCGAATGTGTCGTCATCAATCTTAGCTACCATTGTCTGTGTAGCATCGAACAGGGAA
>JAILGV010000190.1 GCA_024696355.1 Solobacterium sp. | reverse complement strand
AAGGAGAACATAATTATATGGAAAAGAAAACATTCCCTGAAGGCTTCCTGTGGGGAGGCGCCACAGCGGCCAACCAGTTTGAAGGCGGCTGGAATGAAGGCGGAAAGGGATGGTCAGTCTCAGACGCTGCCCGTTCCCATCTTGATATCGATGTGCAGGACTACGCAAAACAGAATGAAGTCCTTATGAAGGATATCGAAGAAGCCCTGGCCCATCCGGAAGACCTCGTTCATTATCCCAAGCGCCATGGCTCTGATTTCTATCACCACTGGCAGGAGGATATCTCCCTGCTTGCGGAAATGGGATTCAAGGTATTCAGAATGTCCATCGCCTGGTCAAGAATCTATCCCGATGGCGATGAGGATATACCCAATGAGGAAGGCCTGCAGTTCTATGACAATATCTTCAATGAACTCAAGAAATACAATATTGAACCGCTGGTTACCATCTCCCATTATGAACCGCCGCTGAACCTCTGCCTGAAGTATGACTGCTGGTATAACCGGAAGACGATTGACTTCTTCATGAACTTCACAAGAACAATCGTCGACAGATACAAGGACAGGGTAAAGTACTGGCTGACATTCAACGAAGTCGATTCCATGATCCGCCATCCGTATACAACCGGCGGACTGATCAAAGACAGATTTGAAGGAAAGAACTGGGAAGAGATCATCTTCCAGTCCATGCACCACCAGTTTGTGGCGTCCGCCCTTGCGACAAAGTACATCCATGAAGTGGAACCGGAAGGCAAGGTGGGCTGTATGTTAACCAAGCTGACATATTATCCGTACACATGCAAACCGGAAGATGTCCTGGAAGCACAGCAGAGAATGAGAAGCACATACTGCTATTCCGACACACAGGTATTCGGGGAATATCCGGCATACCTGCTGGCAAGATTCAGAAACCACGGACTGAATATTGTGATGGAAAAGGAAGACCTTGAAATCATGAAGGCCTATCCGGTTGATTTCATTTCCTTCTCATACTATTCCTCAAGCTGTGTGGCGAAAGAAGTAGACGGTCTGGAAGTGACAGCGGGCAATACAGTGACAGCGATCAAGAACCCTTACCTGAAGGCAAGCGAATGGGGATGGCAGTCAGACCCGATCGGTTTAAGAGTATCGCTGGTGGATCTGTATGACAGATACAGAAAGCCGTTATTCATTGTGGAAAACGGACTTGGCGAGAAAGAGGAGCTGATTCCGGACGGAAAAGGATCCTATACAGTGGATGACCAGGGTCATATTGATTATTACAAGGGCCATTTCAAGGCGATGTATGACGCGATTGTGGAAGACGGCGTGGAACTGCTCGGCTACACAACCTGGGCATGTATTGACCTTGTGTCGGAATCCACAAAGCAGATGACAAAGAGATACGGATTCATCTATGTCGACTGTGATGACTATGGCAACGGCACATTCAACCGTTACAGAAAGAAGTCATTCTGGTGGTACAAGGATGTCATCGCCTCCAACGGCGCATGTCTCTTTGAAGAAGAATAATACGATTATTTCCCCGGAATGAAGATCAGCCGCAAGACAGCTGCGGCTGATTTTTTCATATTCAGTTTCTGCGGAAGAGTCTTGATTTTAAAAGACGTTCGTAAATCAAAGGAATCAGAACCATGCACATGATCGTTGTCGGAATCATATACCAGGCATTGTATGTAAAGCTGCCCCACCATGGTGTCATCCAGTAAATGGTTCCGGCTACGACATGGATGGCAAGACGGATCAGATTTGTAACGGCAACGCCGCTGTAGAACTTTCCGTAATTTGGGAAAAGTGAAGCCAGGCCATAGACGCCGAAGGCAACCGGATATTCCATAATAAACTGAATTGCGACCTGCCACGGCGCGAAGCCGTCGGAGTTCTGTACGACATAGACCTTGCCGGTCATGAACATCATCAGAACCGCCACCAGGCAGACAAGTGTTCCTTTTTTCCACCCGAGATGATAGGAACACAGCAGCAGCGGCAGGACCCCGAGGCCGAGTGAACCGCCCTGGGGCATCTGAAAAATACCGATGACATTGGAAAGCCAGTCAAACACGAAGAACAGTGCAAGATACATGCCCATAAAGGCAATGTCCCGGATCTGGTTGTTTTTCATAAAAAATACACCTCCAATTTAACCAGAGGCGTAAAGAGTTTTTTGGAACTCCCTACGCTAGTATTACCTAGATCAGGTGATAAGGGTCTGTCTCAGTGCAATGCACACCCCTGTTCACGGATTTGATTATAGCACTTTAAAGTAAAAAAGAGTAATCTTCAACTGATTACTCATAAGTATATTCTGTCAATACAAGCAGACGCCCGTCCTTGCCATAGCGGGCTGCGGAGGCGACGAGTCCTTTTCCGTTGTATGTAAATTCTGTGTGGCTTTCTTCATTGCCGGCGTCAGAGACATAGACGATTGTGCTCAGGCGGCCGTTTTCATCATAGGAAAGTTTATAATCATAGGCCAGCATCGTTCCTTCTGTTTCATCATGAACTGATACCACGGTATTGTTGCCTTCAGCGTCATACTTGAATTCCACTGTCATGACAGTTACCGCATCGGCGGTTTTCTTTTCACCGCTGTAGCGCAGGATCCGGTCAATCTTTCCATCCTTATAAATATAATCGGTGTAATACCCGTTGCCGATCTTTGCGATCCGCTCGCCGCTCTTTGCGTAGCGGTATGTATAAGTCAGGGCGCCGGATTTGTTTCCTTCTGAATCAAGGGTATAAGAAGTGCACTTGTTATCAGAGCCTTCCCATTCCACAACACCGGATGTCTGCGGCTCTCCCACCGCCTCCTTGAGAGCTTCAGCGTCTTCATAGGTTTCTTCCCCGGCTACGTACATCAGCTGGGTGCGCTTTGAAAAGCCTGCCTTGCGGAAGAGATCTTCATATGTATAGTAAGGCTCTGCTGTGTTGGCTGTGTTTCTCTTTGAACATCCGCCCAGAAAGACACACATGACTGTCAGAAGAGCACTCATTACTCTGACATAACTTTTTTTCATGACATTCACCTGTATTGAATTCTACACAATTCTACCTTTTTGCACAGTGTGCCGCAATCGAAAATCTCCCCGGCAGTTTTAAGAAAGCGGATTCTTACAGGTTTTTTCATGAGGATTTCCTCATTTGTCACAGATGTCACAGAAGAAAAACAGCCGGAATTCCTGCGTAAGACAGGTTTCCGGCTGCTATATTTCTTTTTAGTTCAATGAATTACAGTTTTTCACCGTTTGTGCGGATCACTTCGCGGTACCAGTCAAAGCTGTCCTTTTTGACCCGTCTGCATTCACGGATTTCTGTGTCTGTACGGTCAATGAACACAAGGCCGTACCGTTTCGCGAAACCCTGATGGGAGGAAAGCACATCCATAAAGCTCCAGGGACAGTAGCCGAACACAGGATAGCCTTCTTCGCATAAGCGTCTGACCTCTGCGATATGGCGGCTGAGGTAGTCAATGCGGTAGGAGTCATGAATCCTGCCTTCTTCATCCAGAGATTCGCTGACAGCCATGCCGTTTTCAGTGACGATCATCGGCAGACGGTATCTTTCATAGATTTTGCGCAAGCCGTTGTAAAGTCCTTCCGGATCAATACCATGGTCCATCCATTCGGTCGGCTTCATATATTCATTGCGGATAATCCGGCAGTCGTCAGATGCCCAGAAGAAGGATGTCGAGAAATCAAACGGCTTCTCTTCATACTTCGCGCAGCCGCTGAAGTAATAGTTGACCCCGATGAAATCGGGTTTTGAGGAATGGAGGATCTGCACATCCTCTTCCTCTGTCTGCGGCAGAAGGTTTCTTTCTTTCAGCCATGTGTAAGCAGCGGGGGAGTATTCACCGTATACACTCATGTCCAGAAGATAGAATTCCTGCATTTCTTCCGCTTCCTGGGCAGCTCTGACATCTCTGGGATCGCTGGTTGCCGGATAGACAACCTGGATGGAACAGACCGGTCCGATCAGTGCATCGGGATCAATCTCTCTTAACAGCGCAAACGCTCTGTGTTCGGCAAGGGATACATGGTAGCTGATCTGATAAATCCATTTTGATCTTTCATACGGATCCGCGATATATTCCATTGCCAGATCCGGTGCAGCTGTCGCGATGAACTGCTCATTGACAGTCACCCATTTGGTGATTCTTCCTTTGAAATGTCTGAAACAGACTTCCGCGTATCTGACATACGCGTCAATCATCTTCCTGCTCTTCCAGCCGCCGAACGCGTCGACAAGTGCCTGCGGACACTCGAAGTGATACAGGGTCACCAGCGGTTCAATTCCTTTTTCAATCAGATAGTCAATCAGATCGTCGTAGAATTTCAGACCTTTTTCATTGGGAACAAGGGTCTCATCCGGCATGATGCGGCTCCATGAGAAGCCCATGCGGTATGTCTTCAGACCGAGTTCGGCCATCAGGTCAACATCTTCTTTCCAGTGGTGATAATGATCGCAGGCGACCTTCGTGTCTGCCATTCCTTCCGGCACATGGCGCACGTCTGTCGTTGCCAGGCCTTTTCCGTCAATATTGTACGCACCTTCAATCTGGAACGCGCTGGTTGAAGCGCCCCACATGAAGTTTTCAGGCATTCTGTATGTCATGACTCAGCCCTCAATCCAGTCTTTCGGCAGATCTTTGAAGCTGGCCAGTTCAATATTGTTTTCCTTCACCCAGTTCTTTACAGCTTCACTTGTCATGCACTCAAGGTCCTTGACGCGGCATGTGGAGAAACTTGTCAGTTTAAACAGCTCAGCGTCCGCATAGCCGCAGTGGGAAACGATATAACCGTATTCCTGGTTCAGGATTCCGCCTTTGTCTTCGGTGATATATGTGATGGGGTCCTCACTCAGCTGTGCTTCCGGACCGCCCCAGACATACCAGCCCATGCCGCCTTCTTTGACTTCCGGCCTGTCCATGAAGGCGACAGAACAGAGAACTCCGTATTCCTTTGCCAGTGTTCTGGTGACCTCGTCGGTTGTGGCTGTGCCATAGGCATGATTGTGGATGTAATCCGGCTTATGGCCGACCAGTTCGATATATCTTTCGATCTGTGCCTTGAATTCCGCATAGAGTTCATCCCGGTGGGCAGCCAGATGGTCATGGTTGTTTTCCTCTGTATCCAGCGCCCTGTTTTCTTTGGAGCCCAGGAACATGCCGTCTTCATGGGTCAGAGTCGGCACTTTCTCATGACCAAGGATGGAAGGGCCTGTAGAAGCGTTAAGATCAATGCCGAAGGCGATCTGGTCCAGATACGGTCTGATCCATTCGACACATTCTTCAATCCAGGGCATGTTGGCAAACATGCCGGTGTTTCTGACAACACCGTTTTTGATTCCGTGGATGCAGCCGAGGGAGACTGCTCTTGTGATTCCGTAATCATCGCTCTGCACAAGTAATTTCATTCTTTTTTCTCACTTTCTATATGGAAAAGGAGGAAGGTTTTCCCTCCTCCTCCGTTGATCAAAGTATTTATGCGATTTCTTTTTCTTTTTCGAGCATCTGCTTGTCATATGCCTTGACGAAAGGAACATAGCAGAGAACAAGCAGGACAAACTGTACGATGCCCCAGATCAGGCCGCTGATGCCGTAGGACATCAGGTTGCCGACAAAGAACGGCAGATTGCTTGCGTTTCCGCCTGTGCCGTTGGCATAGGACAGCAGGTGAAGCATCTTCAGGATATGTGTAAAGAAGATGGAGATTGTCGGTGAAAGGATAACCCACGGGATGAAGAAGAGCGGGTTGAGGATCATCGGCATACCGAAGTAAGCAGGTTCGTCGACACCGAACAGAGCCGGCAGGAAGCTGAGACGTGTAATGGACTTGTTGGACTCAGCCTTGCAGAAGCGCAGTGCCGCGATAATCATAGGAAGTGAACCTGTACCGTAGCTGAGCTGATCGCCGACAAACATGTGGGGCAGAGGCTGGCCGGCCTGGTAGGCAGCCATGTTTTCCATCTGCAGCTGCATGAAGAGCATCATGATGATCGGTCCGGCTGTCATACCGCCGTGGATACCGCAGAACCAGAGAGCATACAGAACCATAAGCAGAATCCAGTATCCGAAGATGTTGGAGCCGAGTGACTTCAGCGGTGCGGAAACGATTGTATAGATCAGCTGGTGGAAAGAACCGAGTTCTGTGCCGGCAAAGAACTTGCCGATGATTGCGAAGAGAATCATTGCGATTGCGCCCGGAATCAGGGAAGTGAACTGGGCAGATACCATCGGAGGAACCTGTTCAGGAAGCTTGATTACGATGTTGTATTTGTCGCAGAGCATGAAGATCAGGCCGACAGCGAAGGCAAGTTCTTTGCCGGCACAGAACTCGGTTCTTTCCACCAGCTGATCTATACAATCGTTTCCGCACCGCTGAAGTCACTCGGCTCCAACATCTTCGGAT
>JAILGV010000188.1 GCA_024696355.1 Solobacterium sp. | reverse complement strand
ATAATCTTCCTTTTCAAGAATCGTGACAGCCCATCCGCTCCGCGCAAGCACTTCCGCGCATGCCATGGATGCCGGACCGGCACCGACGCAGACGGCACACTTCCCGTTTGGCTCAGGCTTCTCTGGTTTTGTCAGTCCCTGCTCCTGTGCCCATTCTGCGATAAAACGCTCCACGCTGCCGATGGCGAGCGGCTCGCCCTTGATTCCGCTGATGCAGGAGCCTTCACACTGATCCTCATGGGGACAGACCGTCCCGCAGATTGCCGGGAATACGGTATTCCGGCAGAGAATCCGGTACGCTTCCGCGAAGTCCTTCTGCGAAGCAGCCTTCATGAATGCAGGTATCTCATTATGAATCGGACATGCCGCAGAGCAGCGCGGACTGCGGCAGTTGAAGCATCGTGATGCTTCCTGAACGGCTTCATCGGCGGTATAGCCCTTCATCACTAGGTCAAAGCTGTTCTTCCTCACATCTGCCGGAAGGATTGTCATTTTTGCTCTTCCTTTACGTTCCATACAACTCCTTTTCTGCAATATGAAAATCCCGATAGAACGCTGAATATCTAAAGGGATTCTGCGGGCAGACCCGCTTCATTCTGAATAATTATCTGCAGTGAGATTCAGGGCCGGGTTTTTCCGGCCCTGCTGAAAGTGCTGTGAAAATTATCTGCCCCAGCCGTATGCTTTGCCCGGTGCTTTGTAGTCAGGGCCGAGCATCTCTTCCTTAACGGCCTTTCTGAGTTCCTCAACATCCCACAGAGGACCTTTGTCTCCGTTTGTAATCATCTTTCCGAGTGCCGGCTGTGTATAAGCCTGGAATCTTCCGGATGACTTGATGGAGAAGACTGAACTGTTGATATAGTCATCCAGCCAGAGTACTGCACAGAACGGTGCCAGGTTGACGGGATCGCTGTGGTCTGCTTCGACAACAGCCAGAACCTTCGGATCCGGTGCATGTCCGGCAGCGGTGATCTTTCTGATCAGTGCATTGTATTCCACTGCATGGGCAGGTGATTCACCCTGCGGGCAGACACAGTTGACGGTAATTCCGAACTGATCCAGTTCCTTTGCGGCAGCCCATGTCAGACCGACCATGGCAGCTGTGGAGGCACTGTAGCCGTCATTGTTTGCAAGTCCTGTCCAGGCATCGCTGGATACGTTGATGATGCGGCCGTAGTGCTGTTCCTTCATATAAGGAAGGGCATAATGCATCAGTGCAACTGCGCCGTGGTTTCTGCTGTCCATGAACAGGCTGAAGTTCTTTCTGTCCATTGAGGCAATATCGCCTGTACCCATGCCGGCAGCGTTGTTGACGATGATGTCGATTCTGCCCCATTTATCAATGGCTGTCTGAATCATTTTTTCGGCTGTCGGCCAGTCGGAGCAGTCTCCGAAGAACGGAATTGCCTCGCCGCCTTCAGCGAGAATTGTATCGGCAGCGACCTGCGCATCGCCCTTCAGACGGCAGAACTCATTCCAGTCTTCCTCAGGCATATCTTCCTTGTGATACTGCTGTGCGCTCTGGCCGTTCGGCTTACGGTTGTTGGTAATCACTTTGGCGCCCATTCTGGCAAGGCCGATGGCAATACCTTTGCCGATGCCCTGACCTGAACCGGTGACGATTGCGACTTTTCCTTCAAGACACTTTTCCATTATGTTTTCTCCTTTGGTTTTCTGATTACAATATAGCTTTTATCTTTCCGAATAGATTTAACGAATCTGCAATATATAGTACGATTATGCTTATTTTTTCGCCGAATAATCAGCTTCTGCCCTGGCAATTTCCTCCGGTGTGAAGCGGAAGCCGCGGATTGCCACAAGCAGACCTATGCAGGCGAATACGAATCCTGTCGCGAATGCTCTTGTAAAGTCACCGCTGGAGCCGAGCACGACGCCGACCACTGCCGAGAAGATGACGCTGCCGCCGGTATTTCCGAAATTATACAGAGCGGAACCGGTCGCGATATCCTCCCTGCGCATATTGGACTGCCAGTATGCGGAGTACAGGCCCTGGGCAACGCTGGATGTAAATCCGCCGACTGCCGTAGCCAGATAGATCAGCAGCATACCGGCCGGAACCGTTCCGTTTGCCAGCAGTACCAGATCTCCGCCTGCAGCGGTTCCCGTAAACTTCAGGCAGTACAGCAGGCCTGTTGCGATCATTGCGGTGACCATGGACATGATTCCGAACGGACGGAAGCGGACTGCGAATTTCTTTCCGACATAACCGCCGAGGAACAGACCGAGAATGAATGTTACAAGACCCTGGGCCAGCGTTCCGGTTCCGGTGAAGAATGTGGAAGCTGGAAGACCCTGGAAGTTGGTGCGGATCCACATCGCACAGTAGGATGCGGAACAGGTTGAATAAGCACTGGCAACAGCCGCGCAGATGAATGCATAAGTCAGACGTTCGTTGCGGAACATCTTCAGAGGAACGGCCGGACTGGCGATCCGCAGTTCGCGCCTGATCATGATAATGATGCAGGCAGCTGCGGCTGCGGCAAGAAGCAGACACGGAGCACTGCCCCAGGCAAACATCTTTCCGGACAGATTGAGGCAGAATACCAGACATGCAATACCGATGACGGTCAGAAGGAGGCCGGGCAGGTCATAGCCTTTCGCCGCGTCCCTGTTTCTCGCATTCGGGCAGTCTTTCATAACCAGCAGAAGGCCAGCGGCTACGAGCGGGAGGTTGAGGATCAGGGCCAGCTTGGACCAGATGCCGCCCATGGCGTATACCATACTGACGATCAGCGGTCCGCACATGGAGCCGAGGGCATTGGCTACAGCGATATAGCCGAAGAACTTCGGAAGTTCCGGCCTTTCCACCGCCAGCGGCATCAGAACATAGGCAGCTGAAATGTAGAAGCCTCCGCCGATGGACTGTACAAGCTGTCCGAGCGCATACAGCGGCCAGGCCGGGGCCATCATCATGATGACCCTGCCGAGCAGCTGAATGCATACACCGGTCAGGATGGTTGTCTTCTGACCGAGAATGGCAGTCAGTTTGCCGAGAACCGGAAGCACCAGCATCATACCCATGGTGCCGAGTGATGAAATCAGGACGTAGAACTGCGTTGCACCGAGCTTTGTCAGATCTCCCGAGACGCACAGTGCACTGCCGTAGTTGGCAAACTGCATTCCCACGCAGATGAGCAGGACCCCGATGATAAAAGGCCAGTTGTGCTGCTTTTTCTCATTTACCGACATAATGATCTCCCTTTATTATTCTTTGTATCTCTGATTGCATTGTAATCGTCACGGGAAAGCTCAAATATAACGATTATGCCGATATTTGAACGATTCTGCTTATCTTTTTCTGCTGATCAGACAATTAAAACTCGCTAACGGATAGTTTGTAAACAACCGTGAAGGTGCCTCTGAACGTCTTGATGAGCTGATCGCCTTCTATAAAGACTGTGACCTTCAGATCTTCAGGGAATTCGCTGCTCTTCTAAGTAAATATCATGATTCGATTGTCAATTCCTTCAGGTACGTTACTGCCTCTG
>JAILGV010000182.1 GCA_024696355.1 Solobacterium sp. | reverse complement strand
GGCGGATACATCCCGGCATGACGGAACTGCATTTCCCTGACAAAGAATGTTTCGTAATCATTTTTCACAGAACACTGTACAGCATAATGTCCGGGATCAAATACCTGATATACAACTTCTCCTGCTTCTTTTGCTCTTCCGCTTCTGCCGCCGGCCTGCATCAGAAGATCAAAAGTGATTTCACAGCTCCGGTAATCAGTGCGGCTGAGTCCTTCATCTCCGTTCAGTATTCCCACCAGTGTAACATTGGGATAATCCAGCCCCTTGGCTATCATCTGAGTTCCAAGAAGGATATCCGCCTTTCCCTGCCCGAATGCAGTCAGAATCTTTTCATGCCCGTTTTTGCGTGCCGTTGTATCTGCATCCATTCTGAGCATCCGCGCATCCGGAAACATACCCTGCAGTTCCGCTTCGAGCCTCTGCGTTCCGTATCCGTATGACATGAACCCGGATTTCTGTCCGCACTTCGGACAGACAGACGGCACCGGCATCGAGGTTCCGCAGGTATGGCATTTCATGACTTTCTCATCATGATGATAACTCATAGCAATATCACAGTGCGGACATACCACCGCTTCCAGACAGTTCCGGCATCTGAGCATGGAACTGTATCCCCGCCTGTTCAGAAGCAGAATTACCTGCTGATGTGCATCAAGACGGCTTCTGATCTTATTTTTCAGCGGGTCTGAGATAATATAGCTCTGGCCCTTTTTCATGGATTCCTTCAGGGGAATCACCGTCACCTGAGGGACGGTCTGATTGATTCTCGAGGAAAGTCTGATCAGATGATACACATGCCTGACAGCGCGTGCATAGCTTTCAAGCGAAGGCGTTGCGGAACCGAGTATAACCGGACAGCGGTGCCATGCACCCCTCCAGACGGCTATATCACGGCAGTGATATGCCGGCTGATTCTCCTGTTTGTATGAACTGTCATGTTCCTCATCCATAACAATCAGACCCAGCTTCCTGAACGGCAGAAAGACCGCGCTTCTGGTACCGACCACAACGGAAGCCCTTCCCGTCTTTACCATGCGGTACTGCTCGTATTTTTCCTGTGCGTTCAGTCCGCTGTGATAGATTGCCAGTCCGGCTCCGAAGCGGTCCGATACACGTGCAATCATCTGCGGTGTCAGTGCTATTTCAGGCACGAGGATCAGTACCTGACTGCCCTGACTCAGGGCATTCGCGGCCAGCCGCAGGTACAGTTCTGTTTTTCCCGATCCGGTCACACCGTGAACAAGAAAAACCGGATCAGATGACCCTCTGATTTCATCGTATGCCCTCTGCTGTTCTTCATTCAGCACAAACGGTGAGTCATTTCCGCTTCCGCCTGTATCCCCGGCTTCTTTTTCTTTTTCAAATAAATCGACTGCGTTCTTTTCAACCAGCGCCCTTGCCTGATTCGGATACTTACTCCGCAGAAGAGAATATCTGACCGGCTGGTTTTCCTTTACGTAAAGATAAGCCTCCAGCTGTTTCGGCGTCAGTACCGTTTCGGCATCGGACAGCCTGACCCATTTTTCACTCACTGCCTTTTTTCCTGATGAGACCGGTTTGATTTTCGAAGGCAGCATCGCCTGGAAGCAGGAAATGGCGGTGGAAAGCGTTGTTTCACGCATCCACATTGCCAGTTCGTGCAGTTCCGGTGTTATCAGGCTCTCCTGATCAAGAACCGCATCGATTTTTTTCGGTGTAAAGCCGAGCCGTTCCGCAGCCTCTTCTTCTGTTTCCCCGGTTTCCTCAAAATCCTCAACAAAACCGGTCACCGGACGGTGATTAAAATCAATCTGAACGCGTGTGCCGCATTCAAGATCCATGTCTGTCTGATATGTAAAAGGCTGATCAATCCTGCGCACAGGATGCTCAATCCAGCACCTGACTAATTTCACTGCTTAACTCCCACAACATTGTACTTGATTTTCATTGCGCCTGCATTCCAAAGATGTTTCACTGTATAATAAATAAGTATTGGAGGACTTGATATGTCTGTCAGAAGAAAATATGAGTTAGGCTTTATCGGCCTCGGCCATATGGGTCTGGCAATTGCCAGAGGCGCCGTTGCGTCCGGTCATGTTGACCGTTTCCAGATTGCCGTCTATGATCCGGGTGAAAATATGAATGCATTATGCCGGCAGGAAGGCTTTGCCCTTCTTTCCGACGAAAGAGAGCTGGCTGAATCCTGTCACATCACCCTGCTTGCCGTAACACCGCAGACCGCCGACAGTGTTCTCGAAAAACTGAAGGGCGCATCCATTGAATGCATCATGTCAATCATCACCGGCGTGACGATTGAGCATATTCAGAATATCCTGGGAAGCGACATTCCCGTCATCCGCGGCATGCCGAATACACCGCTGCAGATCAATAAAGGCGCAACTGCGTTATGCCGCAGCAAAAACACATCTGCGGATGATTATGACTTTGTCTACGGCATGTTTGACAGCATGGGCGTAACCCGTTCCATCCCTGAGGACAAAATGACGGAAGCCGTCATCCTGAACGGTTCGACACCTGCCTATTTCTTTTACATGGCCGAATGCATGATAAAAGACGCGGCCGAAAGAGGAATCAGCGAGGAAGCTGCCAGGGCTCTGATCGTGCAGACAATGATCGGCTCAGGTGAACTGATGAGTCAGAAAAAGAGAACTCCTGTCTCGGAACTTGTCGATGAAGTCTGCTCCAAAGGCGGAACGACGATCGAGGCAATCGGATCTCTGAAGGAATCAAATCTTGAGGATATTATCAGAAAAGCCAACGATGCGTGCGTAAAGCGTGCAAAAGAACTCGGAACCAAGTGAAAAGCGGATGATCTCCGCTTTTTATCTGAATTCATAATGACCGTCAAGATAACCGAGCAGAAATGACTTTGCAAGACTGTCGGGCTTGATCTGTTCCCTTGCCTCTTCAATCGTAAACCACTTCCAGGAATCTATCTCGTAATTCGGATGCGGCTCCCCTCTGACGGTTACCGTCCAGTTGAGCATGAGCGTGTTGCTCGGTTTGAAATACCGGCTGTGATTGAACCTGATGGATGTCACTTCCATACCGAGTTCTTCCATAACCTCACGCCTGACGGCATCCTCGGCGTCTTCACCCCGGTTGACATATCCGGCAGTCAGAATATTGGAGGTTCCTCCGTACTGCCTGATCAGAATCATCCGGTCTTTTTTTTCATTCATCACAATCATGGACACTGCTGTGTTAAACACCGGAAAGCGGTATTCCCCGCATGAGGGACAGTACGGTATTATCCCTTCATGCTCAAGATATCTGTCCTCCAGCCTGCAGCCGCATTCCATGCAATATTTCATTTCCATCTTTTCCTGCCTCTTTTCCGATTTTTATAACTGCTTCACAGGCGATCCGCCGAGCATCATTTTTCTTTTCCGATACTGTTCGTATTCTACGCGGTAAATAATATTGATCTTCGTCCGTACGTCTGTATTCATGCGGGTATGAAACATTCCGCCGGCATAAAAATGAAAACCGGCTTTTTCCTGTACACGTGCAGACTGCAGGTTCGTAACATCGTGAGTGCAGAAAACCGCATCGGTTCCGACCGTCTCAAACAGATACTTCAGCACTTCCCTGACAGCCTCGGCCATCAGCCCGTGTCCCCAGTATTCCCTGGAAAGAACAAAACCGATTTCCCGGCATTTCAGTTCATCAAATTCGGGCAGCTGCTTTTCGTCATATTCTTCGATTCCCAGAGAGCCGACCGCTTTTCCCCGGTACTCCAGAGCGAATGTGTGCTTTCCGTCAATGAAATGCTGAAGGATCTGCGCGGATTCTTCTTTGTTTTTGTGGGGAAGCCAGCCTGCCATCTGTCCGACACCGTCCACTGAGGCATATTCATAAAAATCATCCAGGTCTTCCGTTTTCCACGGCCGCAGTGTCAGCCGCTCCGTTTGCAGGATGGTGCCGCTTATATCAATATCACAGTTCATGTTTTTCCTCCGATGTCTGTTTCAGCTGTTCATCAGTATACGGTGTGATACCAGATATCACCTGCCGTATCGTACTCATATATACGGCTCTGATCGGAAGCCACCGCAAACGTACGCTCTCTTGTAAAATGTCCGCCCGGCTGAACGGTTCCGTAATATGCAATATAGCACAGCTTTCCGTCCAGAATGATGCTTTCAGTGAAATTTGACGGATCCCCGGCGTAATCAGCCAGTTCCGGATATTCTTCAAGCAGCTGCCTTTCACATTCCGTGGGAGTCAGTCTGTCATCGTAGGTAAAGTCATAGACGGTACCGTCGGTAAAGGCAGGATCACTGCCGTAATCCTTAAGACTGAATGAAGAGGTTCTGCCGTCATTTGAAACAACAGTCAGTTCGAGAGACGAATCATAAAGTGATGTAATCAGGAACAGCGGATCTCCTGATTCACTTCTGTACAGCACTTTGGGATCTGCAGGATTGCTGATATCATTTACGGCTACGGATGCATCAGGATCAGCAGGAACGGCACAGAAAAGCATATCCCCTCCGTCGCTCACTGTATGATATGCGTCAACTGCACCCATAAAGTGATACAGTTCCGTATATACCGTTCCCTCATACGATTCCTGTGCTGTACCGGAAACGGAAGAAACTGCAGCCATCGCAGCTGCAGCGCCTGCCTGCGATGCTTTTTCTCTCAGCTGTTCCAGGTCCTCATAATAGTCCGGTGCTACAGAAATCTCAGAGCCGGTGATGTCATACTTATCCGATTCCTGCTGCAGTGAATACTCACAGGTCATGCCGCGGCTTCCGCATGTATATACAGCAGTAAACTGCGTGTCATCCTCCGTATTCATTCTGATCTCCGCCATTTCGAATTCCTTCAGGATTGTTCCGCTGCCGTCAAAAATCACGGCATAAACACCTCCGAACTGCGCAGCCGGATCAAAGCTGAACAGATACAGGTCATCTATTTTACGCAGAATGCAGTTTCCGTATTCCGAATTGATCAGCACCGGCATGGTTTCAAATAGTGTCAGATTCTGCTCGGATGCTCCCTTCAGAATGACTTTATCATAGACAATGCACTGATCTGTCTGTGCATACGGGACACTCCTGACTTCGCCTTTCAGGTGAAGAGAAAGCGAATCACTTAAAACATAGACAGCATCCTCATCCTCAGGAAGAAAAGAATAAGGATTTTCTGTCACTGCAGTTCCGTTTACAGCGGATGATTCCGCTGAAGCAGCAGGTGTTCCAGCAGCGGCGGTTTCGGTAATATCGGCGGCACTTCTTCCGCATCCGGCTGAAAGAAATAAAGCAGAAATAATTATGACGGTTCTTTTCATATTCTTCTCCTGTCTGTGAATATCGTTTTCTGTTTCGGAATGACTGCTCCGGTTACGGCTTCTGCTGTTTTCAGATACAAATATCTGATTTGACTGTATATATAAACATTATAAGACACCCCTGCAATGTTAAACAGCTATTATATCCCGCTGTGCACTGAAGCAGACATGACAGTCTGCTCTTTCCATGAATAATAAAACCTCGGATTTCCGCTTGTTTATACGGTTTTCCGAGGTTTTTCAACCAGTGGACGCTAGGGGATTCGAACCCTTGACCCCTCCCCTGTGAAGGGAATGCTCTCCCGCTGAGCTAAGCGTCCGTACTGCTATTGTATCACTTTTCAGTTATATCAGCAGTAATAATTTCATCCAGATCAATATCCCACGGATCTGTTTCAATATGGTCCGTTTCCTGTTCCGGATAGGCAAGCCCGATTTTTACCGGACATCTTCCCAGCACAGAATCATAGTATCCTTTTCCGTATCCTGTTCTGTGTCCGTCACGGTCAAAGGCGCTTAAGGGCACAAACATAATTTCAGCACAGGCCGGATCTGCAGGACTTCCCTTCACAGGCTCCATCACCCCGAAACAGCCTTTCCGCAGATCGTCAAAAGATGTGATTTCATAGAATTCCAGCGTATTTTTCACAGTTTTCGGCACCATGACGCGAATTCCGGTGCTGAAGCAGTAATCAATGATCCTGTGCGTATCAGCTTCGCCTTTCATCGATACATAAATACCGATCATGCTTTTTCCTCTGATGCGGTCAATCACCCTGGATGTGATCTGTGCATCATAGGCTTCACGCTGCACATCTGATAAAGAGGCCCTGCTTTCAAGACCTCTTTTTCTTGCGCTGTTCTTATCCAATTGAATCGCTCATGTCGATTTTCATGAGCTGATTGAGCTCGACGGCATATTCCATCGGAAGCTCTCTGGTAAACGGCTCCAGGAAGCCCATAACGATCATCTCCGTAGCCTGTGATTCGGAAAGTCCCCTGCTCATCAGATAGAACAGTTCTTCCTCGGAAACCTTGGAAACCTTGGCTTCATGTTCGATTGTAGACGTGCTGTTGTCATTGACATTCAGAGGAATGGTATCTGATTTGGAAATATTGTCCAGAATCAGCGTATCGCACTCAATCTTTGCTTTGGAATAATCAGCCTTTGATGTGAATCTGATCCAGTCGCGGAAGTTGGTAACGCCGCCTGTCCTGGAAACGGATTTTGAAACAATGGAAGAAGAGGTATGAGGCGCGAGGTGAATCATCTTGGCACCTGTATCCTGATACTGTCCTTTTGAACCTACGGCAATCGATATGCACATGCCGTGGGCATATTCACCGCCCAGAATGCATGCCGGATATTTCATCGATATCCTCGAGCCGATATTACCGTCAATCCATTCCATAACACCGTGCTCATCAACCCACGCACGCTTGGTGACAAGGTTGAGAATATTGTTTGACCAGTTCTGAACGCTTGAATATCTGCATTTTGCGCCTTTGCCGACGAATACCTCAACGACCGCCGCATGCATGGAATCTTTGGAATACTGCGGGGCCGTACAGCCTTCCACATAGGAACATTCCGCACCGTCATCAACGATGATGATGGAACGCTCAAACTGCCCCATTGATTCGCTGTTGATGCGGAAATACGACTGCAGCGGCTTGTCGAGCTTCACGCCCGGCGGCACATAGATAAAGCTTCCTCCGGACCAGACAGCCGAATTCAGCGCTGCCAGCTTATTGTCGCTCGGCGGGACAATCGTCGCAAAATACTTTCTGAATATCTCGGGATATTCCCTCAGTCCGCTGTCAATATCCAGAAAGATGACGCCCTTGGACTGTACTTCATCAAGCATATTGTGATAGACAGCTTCGGATTCATACTGGGTCGTAACCCCTGCCAGATATTTGCGCTCCGCTTCCGGAATGCCGAGCTTTTCAAATGTCTTCTTTACTTCCTCCGGAACATCATCCCAGCTTCTTTCGGCTTCCTGTGACACTCTTTTGTAATAGGTGAAATCCTGAAAGTCGATCTCGGACAGATCAGGTCCCCATTTCTGCATCGGCATCTTTTCAAAAATATCAAGTGCCTTCAGGCGGAATTCCGTCATCCATTCAGGCTCCTGCTTGATTTCGGAGATCTTCCTTACGACGTCGGCATTGAGACCTTTTCCTGTATCGAAAATCGACACATCCTTGTCAATAAAGCCGTATTTATAATCATCCTGGGAATAGATGGCCGAATTGTCCTTGTTTACTTCACTCATTAACGGCCTCACTTTCCGTGATCATTTCCTTAATTGCTTTCCATCCGATCGTTGCACATTTAATGCGGTTTGCCTGCTTGTAAACATTCTGCATAGCCACCGCTTCCTCCAGCACTTCGGGATCATAGTCCTTTGCGTCGATCATATTAAAATACTGATCAATGATCTGCTTTGCTTCATCAACTGTCTTTCCGATCAGAAGATCCGTCATCATGGACGTGCTGGCAGTAGATATCGTGCATGCAACTCCGTCGAAACGGATGTCTCTGATCATATTGTTCTGTATATCAGCCTCAACGGTAATATCGTCAATGCAGCTGTCACTTGCCATATGTCTGGAAAGATAGCGGCCGTCCCTGACAAGACCGTGATGATGCGGATATTTATAATGATCCATGACGAGTTCCCTGAGGACCATCGGATCTTTCAGCATTTCGTTCATTCCCATAAATTACTCCTAAAAGAAAATACCGATTGCGTTTTCAACGCTGATTTCTTTCGCTGCTTCGATAAATCTGTCAACCTCATCTTTTGTGTTGTAGAAATACAATGAAGCACGCAGTGTCTGATCCGTGCCGATGACTTCGTGCAGTATCTTTGCACAGTGATTTCCGGAACGAACGGCAATATTCCTGCTGGCAAGGAATCCTGCCGCGTCCTGGGCAAATACATCTTTTGCATTGAATGTTACAGGACCTGTTTCATTGTCCGGATTATAGAATTCAATGTTGTCAAGCTGCGCAATCCTGCCGGCAAAATATGCCCGCAGTTCCTTTTCATACGCTTCAATATCATCCATGCCGACCGACATCAGATACTCTGCCGCAGCCCCGAGTCCGATCACGCCTTCAATATTCGGCGTACCTGCTTCAAAGCGTTCCGGTGCGTCCTTCAGAATGTAGTCAAATCCGGAATAGAAGCGGGCATTCATGCCGCCTCCCATAAAGACAGGCTCCATTTTCTGCAGAAGATCATACTTTCCGTAAAGAACGCCCACGCCGTCGGGTCCGCACATCTTATGGCTGGAAAAGCCCATGAAGTCCACATCCAGATCTCTGACATCTGTTTTTCTGTGGGGAACCGACTGAGCGCCGTCCACAATCATCAGTGCACCGTATTCATGTGCCGCTTCAGCTATCTCTTTAATCGGCTGAACAGATCCGAGCACATTCGTCACATATGCCATTGACACAGCCCTGACACCTTCATGCAGTGCTTTTCTGACATCCTCGATATGCGCTCTGCCCTGTCTGTCCACCGGGATATATTCAATATTGATTCCCTTTTCCTTCCTCAGTCTGAACCACGGAAGAAGGTTGGAAGCGTGCTCGGCTTCCGTCACAAGAACAGTATCGCCTTCCTTCAGCCACTTTCCGACACCGTAGACGATCTGATTGATCGAGGCAGATACATTGGCCGTAAAAACGACTTCCTCGGGCCGGCAGCCGATGAAGCGGCTGATGATTTTTCTTGTATTCAGGTACGCACTGTCGGCTTTTGCGGCAATCGGATAATCTCCTCTTTCAACATTGGAGTTGTATCCGGTCCAGAACCCGTTGACGGCATCAATCACCGCCTGCGGCTTCCAGCTCGTGGCGCCGTTGTCAAAATAAACAAGACCGGGATTATTTCTGATCATCGGGAAATCTTCTCTGATTTTATTTACATCGAACATAACTCGCTGATCTTCCTTTCCATCTCATTTCTGAGTGCACTGCGCAGGTCTTCATTCTGCAGAGTTTCTGTAATCGGCATCAGATAGCCTGTGGAAATCAGACTGGTGCACTGCTGTACATTGAGTCCCCTGCTCATCATGTAGTACAGCTGATCCTCATCCATTCTGCCGATCGACATTGCATGGCTTGCCTGAACATCATTCTCATCGATCAGCAGCTCAGGCAGAATCTGCGAACTCTGCCCTTCGTCAAAACAGAGCGCACGGCTGGTCTGATGACTTTCCGATTTATATGCACCGTTGACGATCTTGCCGACTGCATCAATCATCAGTTTTCCGCCTTTGAGAACCACGGCATAGTTTTCCATATCACCGTATGTATGCGGAGCCAGATTCGCAACCTTGATGTTATATGTCTTTTTTGCATTGACCAGGGATGCACTTGCGACTTTAGCCGAAGCTCCCTGCTGTCTCAGTGCAACATATGTTTTCCTTTCGGTCGGTGCACTGTTGCATTCACCGTAGGCAACCGTAACAGCCGCATCGCCGAGCACCTCATGGCTTTCATCAACATTTAAAACTTCCTCTGTACTGTTCCAGAAGAGATATGAAATCACAGCGCCTGCTTCGGCAAAAGTGCGTATACGAAGCTTTCCGCAGCGGACCACCCTGATGAATGCATCACAAACGCCTGCGCCGCGGAACGTGACCTCCAGATCACGGTCTGTGTCAATTTCGTATTCGCTGTATCCCTCCTGAAGCAGGATATCTGTATCAGCGTAAATACGGATGCTCATTTTGCCTGACTCCTTGCTTTCTGATTGACTGCGCATACGCCGAGGCTTGTTACCTTCCGCGAAGCTTCCTCTTTCGCAGCCGGCTGAATGTTCAGTTCCCTGTAAATCCAGTCATAGCCCTCACGGTCAACCCTGATAGCCAGATCAGCATCTCCCTCCATAACAATCCTTCCGTCCACAAGCACATGGGTGAACTGCGGAACAATCAGTTCAAAGAAACGGTCGTAATGGGAAACAATGATCAGGCTCATGCCGGTTTCCCTGCGCAGATTGTTGACGGCATCCGCAACAATATGCATCGCATCGACGTCAAGTCCGGAATCTATTTCATCGAGCATGGAAAAAGAAGGCTTCAGCATCTCCATCTGCACAATTTCGTTCCGCTTCTTTTCGCCGCCTGAGAATCCCTCGTTGAGGAATCTGTGTGCCAGGTCTTCCTTCATCTGAAGATCTTTGATCGTTTTTTCCATCTGCCTGATGAATGTAAACAGTGAAACCGGAGTTTCCCTTCTGACATTCATGGCCGCTCTGAGGAAATCACTGTTTGTAACACCCGGGATTTCCTGCGGATACTGCATGGCAAGAAAGATACCGGCCTTGCTGCGCTCATCAACCGGCATGGCAAGAACATCCCTGCCGTCATATGTAATTGAACCCTGCGTAACAGTATATTTGGGATGGCCCATAATTGCGGCAAGCAGCGTGCTCTTGCCGTTGCCGTTGGGCCCCATCAGTGCGTGAACTTCATTCTCATTGATTGTAAGATCAACGCCCTTCAGGATTTCCTTGTCCTCCACGGATACGTGGAGATCTTTAATAATAAGGCTTTTCATACTAACACCCTTGAACACCTTTCATTCCGTACAGGATTATATCATTAATAGTTTTATATGTCTGTTAAGACTATTTGAGAAAATAATTCCCGTCACAAAAACAATGTTCACATAAAATTCAGTTTGAATATATAAATCAAAAATTGCAATTGAATCGTAACATGTCCTATAATTAGGAAGCGTTTTTTAGGAGGATGTATGAAAGACTTTGTAAAAAAGAACTGGTTTGTCAGCATTCTTGCCGTGATTTTCGTGTTTGTAAGCGTCTATTACATATACGATACAAACAAAGGCAAGCTCAAAGGTAAAACCAGCGGCGGAGAAGACGTCGTCTATGAAATCAACGGAACTGACGTTACTGCCGCACAGTTCTATGATGACATGTACAAAAACAACGGCATAGCTGCTGTTTACCACGCATTTACAAGAGCCGTTGCAGCCCAGGCTGCCGAGACAACCGACGAGATGAAAACTCTCGCAGCGAATCAGGCCAGCTCCATCGTCAACAACTACTACAGCAATTACGGTGCAGGCTATCAGGATCAGCTTGACAGTGAGCTGAAATCCATGGGATATGAAGGATATGACTCGCTTGAGGATTATCTGATTGATTATTTCAAGCTTGAAAGAATTGCCGAAGAATATGCACGCGACAACTTCGACAATCTGACAATCCGCAATATCTCCTATCTTCTGATCAAAGCTGCCGGCACCGGTGCAGATACGGAAGAACCTGTCATTTCCGAGGAACTGCAGGCAAAGCTTGATGCTGTCGATGCAATGCTCAATGACGGCGCTTCTTTTGCGGAAACAGCCGCAGCCTTCAGCGAAGATGAATCCACTGCTTCCAAAGGCGGAGTTCTCGGCTCCATCGATAAAAACACAACATCTCTGGATGCGGCATTCCAGGAAGCTGCTCTTGCTCTGAAGGAAGGCGAAACAAGTGACTGGGTATACTCCCCTGCCTTCGGCTACTTCAGAATTCACTGCAATGCTTCAACTCCGGAAACATTCACGAAAGTCTTCTATGAACAGAGCCAGGTTGAAGGTGTTGAAACCGAATATGATCCTGACTCACTCGCTGCATATGAAGATCTTCTCAACAGATATGACAGCACACTGATGATGAAGGCTGTCTGGGCCAAAGGACAGGACCTCGGCGTGACATTCACTGATGAAAAGATTGCGGACGGCCTGAAAAACTATATGGCTGTAGCTGAATAAGGAGGCAGATATGAAGAAGATAAATATACTGTTTGCATCTGCACTTATCCTTCTGTCAGCAGGATGCAAGGATGCCAAAGCCGGCATTAAGGACGGAAAAACCGAAATCATGAAGGTCGGAAGCACTTCGATCACGAAGGGTGACCTTTACAGACAGATGTTCGCCGCTTCCGGTGCGGACACAGCACTGGCAAATTCCTCAAATGCAATTGCTGCTCTTGAAATCGAGCGTACTGCTGAAATTGAGGAAGAAGCCGAATCATCACTTTCATTCTACAAAATGTACTACGGTGATCAGTTTGATTCATATCTGAAATCCGCAGGCATTTCCGAGGAAGAGTACAAGGAACAGATGATTCAGTCGATCATGGGTTCAAAACTGACCGGCAAATATGTCGGGGACGAATATGAAACAGTCTGCGGATCATATAATCCGATTCAGGCCACCGTACTTGAATTCCCTGCCGAGGAGGACGCGGATGCTGCACTTTCCAAGCTGAAAGACGGCACTGCAACAGCAGCGGAAATCAGTCAGGAATACGTTCTGACACAGTCAGGATCACCTGAAATCATTACTATCAACACGCTTTCCTACGATGCTTCCGCCCTTTCACTGATCCGTTCCTCATCCAAAGATGACGGATGGCAGAAAATCGCATCCAGTGCCGGTGATAAATGGTATCTTGTACAGGTCAATGAGACAGATATCAATGCATTCAAAGATGAGGCAGTGAAAACTATTTCCGGATACAGTGAAGTGATCAATGATGCGACATCATATTTCTACAAGAAATATAACTTCCATGTTTATGACATTGATCTTCTGAATGCGGTCCGCGAAAAAGAACCCTTAGCTTTAAATCAGTAATACTCAGCAGCCGTCCGGCTGCTGTTTTTTTGCGACGGGAAAAACTGGGGAAAGAAATCCCCTGTTTGCGTGTTAGAATGATACAGAACAAATCAGGAGGCTCACTTATGTGTATTTTCTGCGATATTATTGATCATAAAATCCCTTCCAGGGTTGTTTATGAAAACGATGATGTGCTGGCAATTCTGGATATTTCACAGGTCACCTACGGGCATACGATCGTCATGCCCAAAAAGCACTTCAGGAACATCCTGGAAGCTGATGATAAGTCTGTTTCCGAATGCATCAAAGCAGCCAGAATTGTATCCGGCATGGCTGTAAACAACTGTCATGCCAAGGGTGTAAATGTTCTGAACAACTGCGGAGAAACCGCCGGTCAGACGGTTGACCACCTTCATTTCCACGTAATCCCCCGTTACGGCAGAAATGATTCCATTCACATTTCATTCAATCCGTCGGAAAAACAGGACCTTGATGCTGTCCTTGCTATGCTGAAAGGCTGAATATGGGCAGTGCAATTTACTACTTCAGGAATCCTGTCGCACCGGAACCTAATCATCCACCCCGTTTCGGCTCAGCAATTGTAATCTGGGCTGACGGAAAAATCCTTCTCGAGCACAGAAGCGATAATTTTAAATGGGGACTTGTTTCCGGTGATATTCACAGTGACGAAACTTTTGCTGCCTGTGCCGTAAGAAAAACACTCAGTGAAACAGGCATCGGGATTTCCGCAAAGCAGCTTCATGAGATGAAATTGTATGATGATCCCTCCCGGATTGTGTCATTCGTCGAGGGCAATGTATACCGCGTCGTCTCCATGGCATATTATGTAGATCTGTTCGCCATCCCCGAAACCGTGCCCAATGAAAAAAGCATTGAACTTCGCTGGGTTGATCCGAGGGAACTGGATCAGTATGAGATTATCCTTACCCACCAGGATATACTTGAGGATTTTCTCAAAATGAAATGCGGCATTGAATATAAATTCAGCCGCACGATCTGGAAACAGTCAAACTAAACTCCTGCGGGAGTTTTTTATGTCACGAAGGATTATACTCACTGAGCGGATTCAGGGAAAGTACCATGATCTGCTCCTCATAGGCTCCCATCATGAGGAAGAAATCAGATGCACTGATGTCAAGCTCCTCTGATACAGAGATATCAAATTCACCTGTTTCATTGTGGTAATATCTGATGTCCGACGGATCACCGGGGTCTTTTTCATGAGAAAAATAGTAATCAGCCGCCGCAATTCCGGAAGCATCGGGTAAAAGATATCCGGTGCCGAAAATTGTATACGCGGCACCTGCCGATCCTTCATTATAAATGGTACTTCCGTCATTCAGGATAAAATACATGTTCCTGAAACTGCCGTCCGCAGCTGCCGATGGAATATTGTCCCTGCATGTGAATATTGACAAGATCCGGCTGCCTGCATAAATATTGTCGGAATATGTTTCGGCCAGCAGGAGTTCATCGGTTCCGTCCTGATTGAGGTCCATGAAAGTATAGCCGATTCTGCTCAGTCCCGAATCGTCAGACAGGCGGTTTGTAACTTCATATATGCCTGCCGCACCTTCCTTCATTTCCTCAGGCATTCCAGAGGCGCACATAACGGCTCCGTTAAGAATCTCCCTGTACATTTCTTCTGACTCATAGCGGAATACTTCCAGATCATCCGCCTCATTCAGAATCAGTGATCCGTCCTTTCCGCTTTGAACTATTTCAAAGCACCTTGCACTTCCGTCAAGATCCGTGTAACTGATCCCGTAGGAAGGCAGATCCCCGTAGAACGTCATATGTACCAGCAGAGGCATGTCCTCATTTACCTTATCAGTTTCATATATGCGGTAGCCGGTCCTCGTTCCCGAGGCATAATATCTGATCCGCAGAAACTTCAGGTCACTTACGGCTGTATTGGCGGTCAGAAGCACATCGGCTGCGGCACTGTCCTGATCAGCCGTGAATACCGACATTGAATCATAATCCTTCGGCTTGTCTTCAAACGGATATACCGACATTTCAATATGTTCCGGCAGATTAGCAGGTTCCTCCGATGCAGCTGCAGTTTCCTTCACTTCTTTCCCCTCCCTGCGGCTGCCTGTGCATCCGCAGGTCAGAAACAGTGCTGAAAAAAGCAGAATATTAACGACGCTTCGTTTCATAACCCCTCCTTCATCCGCAGCACATCTGTGCTATGAGATCCTGAAATGACCGTAAAGATCATTCCGGGACTGAAGTATATCTTCTTCGTAATACAGCTGGAAGGGTCCGGAATGATGTATGACATACGGGATACCGTCCCTGTTTCTTCTGTCTGAGACAATACCGATATGATTGTCAAATATCACAATATCCCCGCCCTGCCATTCTCCGGTCTTTCTGATATCGTCTGTCAGTCTGACTGCATGCCTTGAGAAATAAACCTTCAGGTTCTTTACTCTTCTGAAATCAATTGCCGGATCCTGCAGAGTGATCCCGTAGGCATCCGGATCGGCAGATATATCATCCGAAACCATTTTCATCAGATCATATCCTGCATGATTCAGAGCATATCCGACAACATCTACGCATGTTCCGTATCCGTCATCCGGATATCCCGTGCCGTAATACCTGCTTTTGTACTTCGGCCTGCTCCTGATGTATTCAGCAGCGCCTGCCAGGATATCTGTCTGATCATCAATGCCGTCACCGTCAGCGTCCTCTGAACTGATGTACACTTCCGTATTCTGTCCGTACAGATCCGGTTTTCTGTTGGGAAGTGTTCCGACTGCAAAGCATCTTACCGCTGTGATCAGCAGAAATGCAGTCAGGATACCGGCTGCGTATTTTATATATTTCAATCTGCTCAGCATCTCCGCCCTTTATGTTCAGCTGATTACACCGAGACGTCTCAGCATAACATCCCTTGCTTTGTTCTCAATGGTATCATCAAGTTCGCTCAGTTCCCTGATGTCATAGCGTCTGCTTAAGGCTCTTTTCAGAACGATATCTGCGATTTTCGGATTTTTGGGAAGAAGCGGACCGTGCATGTACGTTGCAATTACCTGATCGTTCATAAACCCTTCGAATCCGCTGTCATAGCTGTTTCCGTGTCCTTTGAGCACTCTTGCAAAAGGATTGAACACGTTTTTTGTCTGACCGCCGTGATTCTCAAATCCCACGGCATCAAACGATTCTGTGCCGATCGTAACATTGACGGCAATATTGCCGATGCAGCGGTGATCCCTGTCGGCCGCCTCCGTGTAGTAATCAAAGAAATTCAGTCCGGGCAGTTCAACGCCGTCCTGATCTTTGTAATACCTTCCGAACAGCTGGTATCCGCCGCAGATCAGAAGGAATGCTGTCTTCTGATCCATAGCCTCACGGATCTGATCACGGCGTTTCAGAAGATCCTGATAGATCAGGTTCTGTTCCCTGTCCGCGCCGCCGCCGAGAAAAAACAGATCATAGGATGTGATATCCCTGACTTCATTGATTGTGCAGGTATCAACTGTCACTTCAATATTTCTTTTTTCGCATCTTGTCTTCAGAACCTGTATGTTGCCCTTGTCACCGTACAGATCCATCAGGTCATGATACATCCATAATATTCTGAGGTTCATCTGTGTCTTTTCGCCTCTTTTCTCAAAATCGCCCTGGTTGAATGCAGCGCGGTATATGTCGCAATAATATAGCTCTCGAGATTCTGATCATCGAGCCATCTGACTGCTTCAGAAGCGTCCTCGATTACCCTGATCCTGTCTTCCATTCCTTCGTACTTCAGACGCAGCGCCATGTCATAGGCACGCCTTCCCGAGCAGACAATGGTTTTTACAAGCGGATCATCCAGACGCTCAAAATGGGCATCCCAGATCCATGATACATCGTGTCCGTCCTGGTCATTGTCATTCAGGAAAATGCACAGGTTCTTTTCCTCGGGCTGGGAGGTAATGTATTTCATAACCTCGTTGGCGCCGGTGGGATTCTTGACCAGGTTGATCGTGCACGGTTTGGACAGATTAAATACTTCGTTTCTTCCTTCTTTCAGGACATAATTCGAAAAGACTTCATCAGCCGCCTGATAATCAAGACCGAGCGTTTTCATCACACACAGAACAGCCGCACAGTTGTAAACTGCATAGATCGTATTCATAAAGGAATGAAAGGTTCTTCCCTCGGCTCTGAATACCGCTCTGTCATAATCAACGCTGCTGACCAGAAGATCAGGCGTAATTTTCCCGAAGTCATCATACGGACAGCGGAATCTTCCGATATGACTGTACTGATAGTAATCATAAATCAGAGGCCTGCCGCATCTGGGACAGAACTTTCCTTCACTGGCCTCATCAGTGATGTTCCTGGAAACTACATTTTCATTTACGGAGAAGAAATGAATCCTCGCCTTTTTTGCATTGTCGGCAATGCGGATGACGTTGGGATCATCACCGTTCAGTATCAGATCACCCTCAAAGTTTTCGGTTACCTGCATCAGCTTCCTGATGATTGTTTCCATTTCACCCGCACGGTCCAGCTGGTCACGGAAAAAATTCGTGATCACCAGTGCCGTCGGATGAAGGTTTTCAAACTGACGGAATACAGTCAGTTCATCTACTTCGATAACAGCTGCATCTGCCTGAACCTGATAATTGCTGTCGGAACCGGAAGCGAGAAGCGTCGCTATTCCGACATTCAGATTATCTCCGCGGTGATTGTTCAGAACGGTTTTTCCGGCATGTCTGAGACTCTCGGCAATCAGGTTTGATGTTGTTGTTTTCCCGTTGGTGCCGGTAACCAGGATCACTGTTTCCGGCATTTTGAATTTTTGAATGAAATTACTGTCCAGACTGAGCGCCAGTGATCCGGGAAGCGAACCGCCCCTGCCGGTTTTTGCCAGAATCCTGTGCATTGTCTGAACCAGAGACAGACGAATATCCATAATCAGTCCTCTTTCGGTTTGTAGAACTGCCTGTTTTCAAGCGCAAACAGTTTGCTTGTCCACTGACCGGGCTTAACAGTTTCAAATGCCTGACGCAGCGTATTCATCCGGGCATCAATGTTGTCGATCATGTTCAGGATTTCCGCTTCCTGAAGAAGCGGAAGCACCGGTGAGCCGAATTCATACTTTCCGTGGTGCGACAGAACCATGTGACGGAGCAGGACAGCCTCTTCCGTATCAGCCAGCCCTTTCTCTGCAGCCACTTCCATCAGCCAGCCGTGGCAGATGCTGATATGACCTGTAAGCCTTCCCTCTGTCGTATAGTCTGCGGAGATCAGTCCGCCGAGTTCGGCGGTTTTTCCCATGTCATGAATCAGAACTCCGGAAATCAGAAGATCCCGGTTCAGCTGCGGATACAGTGAAATAATCTGCTCCGCAAGAGCTGCCATGCCGAGCGTGTGCTCTGCCAGACCGCCCATGTAATTATGGTGAATTCTCGAAGCAGCCGGATACTCATAGAATTTTTTCCCGACCTTGTCAAACATGCCCTGAACAAGCATCCGGTATTTCAGAGAAGAAACTGATGATACATACCCGTTGATCATCTTCTGCAGTTCACGCGTGCTTTTGGCAGATGACATAACGTATTCACTCATATCAACAGTATCCTGATCCACGGGTGTTACCCGGTTGACCCTGAGCTGAAGATTATGATTGTATTCGAGCACTTCAAATGTAACGGCGGCTACTTTTCCTGTTTCGGCGCAGGCCATTTCCTCCGGCCTGACGTCCCAGAATTTTCCGTCTATCACGCCGCTGCTGTCCTGCAGAACAAGATTCAGATAAGGGGCTCCCTTCTGCGTCACACCCTTGACATTGCTTTTTATAAGCAGATTCAGGGTCATCCTGTCTTTTTCTTTCAGATCTTTAATCTTTGTCATCCGACCACTCCATTCCATCCAGTACTGCGTATACTTCTTCCATCGTATACCCCTTGTTGATGCAGTAACGGAATACAGCATTTCTCAGCTGTGTTCCGGTATATTTCTTAATGTATCTCTTCTTTGCCTTTTCAGCACATGCGGCAAGAGATTCCAGCTGATTTTCCGCATCTTCGCTGAAATCGAAAAAGGCAATCACCCTGTCGGCTGTCTCGGGTTCAAATCCCTTCCCTATGATTTTTGTTCTGAGCCTGCTCTTTTTCATTTTCAGCGACTGGCCCTTGATGGACTGGGCCGCTTTTTCCGCGAAAAGAACCGCATTTTCATATTCATCATTATACGATACGGTCAGCGCGTCATTGATCATCCTCTGGGAAATTCCCTTCATTCTCAGATCCCTGATCACTGCTGATCTGCCGTGCATGGATGACTTCATTCTGGCAATTTCTTCCAGTGTATATCTCTCGTCATCCACATATCCTTTTTCCTTAAGGCGCTTCAGTACTGCATCAGCAGTTTCGTCACTGCTGTTCAGAGTTTCCTTCATCCACTTCCTAAGTTCAAAGGTCGTTCTGTCTTTGGCGGCAAGCTTGCGGATGCAGCGCTGATATGCATGAACAGTCAATTCGGCCGCACGCAGCTGCTCGAGCTTGGAGGGAGTTACCTTCATGCCTTTCCGCAGACCGAAATTTACATAGTCATCAACAGTGACGGAAATCGTCTCTGTTTTCTTCATCGGACCGTCTTCTCTCAGATACAGCCTGACAAGGTCGCTGCGCACTTCGGTTTTGATGATCGCAGGCATCTTTCTGTATGCATCAATCGCGCTCTGATACACGGCAATAACTTTCTTGTAAAATGCCTCGGAACCCATGCATCTGACTTTTTCAAGCGCATTTTTCTTCACTTTCTGAACGGCACTGCCGTCAAGCCTGACAAATTCTTCAATCCTGTCAGCCAGGTCTTCACTGCCGCTGACATACCATCCGGTTTTTCCGTCGTCCAGAAGATCTTTCAGCGCACCGTCACGGCGTGCAAAAAGCGGCAGTCCGGAAGCCATTGCCTCGGCAAACGTCATGCCCTGCGTTTCCGACAGAGAGAGCGATACAAAAGCATCCGCGGCACGGTAGTAGTCAGGAACTTCGCTTCTGTTTTTCGGACCCGCAAAAGTCACCCGGTCAGCTGTGTCCAGACTGACAGAAAGACTTTTCAGTGATTCGACAGACGGGCCTTTGCCAACGATCACCAGCCTTACGGGGACACTGCGCTTCTTAAGAAGAGCAAATGCTTCGATCACCGGCTCAATGGACTTTTCAGGCGCAATACGGCCGAGATAAATAATCAGCTTCTCATTCTCCTGCACACCGCAGTCCTTCCGGATCTGTGCGGTTTTTTCCCTGTTTTCAAACGCAGGATCATATATATCGAGGTTGATTCCTGTCGGCGCGATAAAGATTTCGGTTTTCACACCGTATCTGAGAAGAAGCTGTCTTGTCTTTTCACTCGGTGCAATCACCTTCAGGGCAGCGTCGCCGTTAATCTTCGAAAACCAGGCAACCAGTCTTTTAGCGCTTTCTTCAATTGACTCAATACCCAGCGGATTGATGTAGTGCGTATCGTCTTCATATACCGTGTGATACGTAAACACAAGCGGTATGGAAAGACGGGCAGCGCATATGTGTGCAAAAATTCCGGCTCCGAATTCAGTCTGAACGTGAATCAGGTCAAGATTAAGCTTTTTCACTTCATTCAGTGCATGCAGATGAAAGGGAGATGTCATGGTGTAGCCGAAGAGCTTTTTCAGTTCTATTCCGTTCAGCCACAGAACCTCATGATCCTCGTCCCAGGCTGCCAGACTGATTCCCTTCCTCGGTGCAACGACATATACTTCGTGACCGTGTTTTTTTAATTCATGCCTCAGAATATCCGTGCTGCTGGCAACACCGTTGATATCCGGCAGATATGTATCTGTAAATAATCCGATTCTCATGAAAGCCTCCGGTAAATACCTGTATATTATACTATCAGACTGATGTGTATGACACGTGAAAGAAAAATCACCCGGATGCAGAACAAACGGTCACGGCCGCAGGATTTCTGCTATGCCTCAGACCCTGTCTGCATTCGCTGATCCTCAATTAAGCTTTTTCATATCTCCGTCATATATTTCTGCCTTTTGGTATTAAATTCATTCAATTGTTTTTTGAAACAGCGCGGGATTATCTTCCTTTGTACGGCTCCGGCAGTATGCTATAATCTTGCAGACAAAGGACCTGATATCATGATTGAAAGAATAGATGCCATGGCTGCTGATATTGATATGACTCTGACCAACAAGGGCGGAGACCTTCCTGATGTACTGAAAGATGTATTTCAGATTATGCACCGCAGTCATATCCTGCTGGGACTGGCAACAGGCCGTGAAATCACTGAAAAGATCTGCCGTCAGGGCTCACGGTGGGGCCTCCCTTTCGAATTCGATTTCATCATAGGGATGAACGGAGGAATGATCTATGATACGGCAACCGGCCGGATGTGGTCCACACAACTGCTGTCATGTGAAGAACTCAGGTATATTCTCACCGTTATGAAGCCTCTGATTGATGGTTACGGCATAAGCGTCAACGCTGAAGGCGGCGGCAACCACAATGCCATGAATATCAATGATCATCTGCGTGCATCCGCAAAAAGAAGCGGAATTGCATTCGTTGACAAAACCGGAGATATTGACGGATTCTGTGAAAAGCCCGCATACAAGCTTCTGCTCAGAACCGACGGAGGACATGAACAGGAAATGCGTGATGTCTTCATGAAAAACTGTTCGGACAAATATCAGATTTTCACCAGCTTCCCGGGAACGCTGGAAGTAATGCGCAAAGGCATTGACAAAGGAAGCGGAATGAAGCGCTATGCTGAAGAGTTCGGAATCGACCTGAAGAACGTTATTGCCTTCGGAGACAGTGAAAACGATAATTCCCTTCTCAAAATATGCGGATGGGGCGTTTGCCTGGCCAACGGTTCCGAAAGCACGAAATCATGTGCTGATGATGTTACGGAATTCGGCTGCGAGAATGCCGGAGCTGGTCATTATCTGATTGAACATTATCTTAAGCCGCACGGTATGATATAAAAAATGCAGGATTTCCTGCATTTTATTCTGCGGATTCATTCATAATCCATCCGTCTGTACCTGTTCAGCTCATAAACGGTATTCTGCGGTGCCTGAAGCCGGCATTGCTGTGTCCGATTCTCTTAAGTGCCGATGATTCCTGCGTATCAAGATGAAGCACTTCACCGTTGTCCATGATCACGAAGCGCCTGCCGGGAACACGGATGTGCCTTGCATTAATCAGCCAGCGGTTCCTGCTGAGCAGCAGTGCTTCCCCTGATGCACGGCTCATCAGTTCCTCCAGCGTCATGTGAGCAGCGATCTGCCCGGTATATCCGGCAATATCCACGCATATGCTTTCCCCGCAGCAGAAAGCGCATATCAGATCACTTTTGGGAACATAGTAATAGCGTGCGGAATCATCATTCAGCAGAAGCATTGCGTCCGGTCTGAATATGCTCATGTCAGCCGATGCGCCTTCGATTTTCATAATGGCAAAAGTATCTGCCTTTATCCATCTGAAATTCAGAAGCCGGCAGTTGACACTGCCCTCCTCATCGGCGGTTACAAATCTGCAGTTTACTGCACATGTCTGCGGGTCAATATATTCCCCCGAAAAGCTTTCCGTCAGCACATCCTCCAGATTCATATACATGAGGCATTTTGAGCGAATCCCGTCAGCGGCCAGCGGCAAGCCGGAAACAGGGCCTCTTACTTCCGCGGATTCCGAAAGATATTTTTCCAGAAGTCCGGTGTTTCCCTTCAGGAATTCATGCACAATTTCTGTTGTCAGTTCAGTCAGTCTGTCTATTTCCTGTCGATTCATAAACTGATCATATCTCTGAATCATCATCACCGCAAACGGACGAAACGGTGTTTATCCGCTTTGTATTTACCTATATTGCACATAAAGTCTCACGATTCCGGATACAAACATACCTGCTGGCTTCATTGCGTCCAAAGATCCAGGAAAAAATTTTTTTATTTTCCCGTATCTGCTGTTATTTCTGCAGATTTAATCAATCCGGTTTTGAAAAATCATGATGCGTGCTATCGTAATAGACGGAGGAAAATCATCGTGGCAAATAAATATCTTATCGTAGTAGACATGCAGAAAGACTTTGTCGACGGGGCGCTCGGCACAAAGGAAGCAGAAGCAATCGTAAAATCCGCAGCTGATAAAATCCGCAGCTTCGGCGGAAAGATCATCTTTACGCGTGATACGCATCAGCCTGAATATCTTTCAACGCAGGAAGGAAGATTTCTTCCGGTCGTTCACTGCGTTGAGAATACCGACGGATGGCAGATTATCAGTGAACTGAAGGAATTTGCATCGGATGCCGAAATTATCAATAAACCCACGTTCGGAAGCACTGCGCTGGCCTCAAAACTGAAGTCAGTTTATGAATCCGAAGGAATTGAATCAATCGAACTGATCGGTCTCTGCACGGATATCTGTGTCGTATCAAATGCCCTTCTGCTGAAGGCAGTCATGCCGGAGGTTCCGATTTCAGTTGACAGTTCATGCTGTGCAGGCGTAACACCTGCCAGACATGAAGCAGCTCTTGAAACAATGCGCAGCTGTCAGATCACAGTTAAATAAACACCGTATGTAAAACGTATCCTTCCGGATACGTTTTATCTTGTTTCAAGGAATTTTCTCAGCCCGTCCATCAGAGGAAGATGAACGCCCATGATGATCAGACTGTGCCTGCCGGGCCATGACATATTTATAAAGTGGCTGATATACATAATAAAGTATGTCCCGCAGACAGCACCGGGCAGAAACAGCTTTCTGGATCCGAGAATGCCGTTGTTCAGATCGACACGGATATTCCGGTAAGCGCAGAACGATACAGCCGCAAGACATAAAAGCGCCGCTGCCGGAACCGGATTTTCAAATCTGTCCTTCAGCAGATAACCAAGCAGAAGAAACAGATATGCCGTGCAGATGCGGATGATGACCGTCACGGGGATATAACATGCGGAAAGATAGGAAACAGCACACAGTGCATACAGGATTCTGCTGTCTTCGGTTATCTTCAGAGTAATCATCAGCAAAATCTCCGCTGCAAAAAGAGTTACAAGATACCATCCCAGATTGTAATGGAATCCTTCCGTTACTGTCGTTGTCACCATTTGAACGGGACTTTCACTGAATCCGAACAGAATGCCGTCAAACAGATATCCGAACACTTCAAATCCGATGCACGGTATCAGAAGCTGCTCTGCAAGCCTGACAACGGCAGCGCCGAAGGGACGTCTGTGCTTCTGTGTATACCTGTAGAGGATCCCCGTAACCGCAAAAAAAGCAGGCATATGAAAAGCATAGATCCATTTCATCGGATAGGTATCATATGCAAGCCAGGCACAGATATGTCCGATCACCACCAGAATGATCAGAATCCCCTTGGCATTGTCGATCCATTCTATTCGTTTCATTTCTTCCCCTGCCCGTCTTCTTTTCCGGCTAACGGCTGACTGTCAGCGTCATGACTGTATAAAAGACAATCATCCCGATAAATATCAGCGCCTGTTTGCCGCGGTGCTCGGTCAGAAGACCGACAAATTCACGCACGGACGCATTCGGCCAGAAATACCATTTTGTAGGTGCTCCCATGCCGGCCGCCTTCATCTTGACCCGCCGTGCACAGAGACCGCTTCTGAAAACATGATAGTTTGTTGTTGAAAAAGCCACTTTTCCATCAGGATTGATCTGCATGATCTTTTCTTTTGAAAATCTCATGTTTTCCAGAGTATCTTCTGACTGGTTTTCTTCAACAATCCGCCTTTCCTCAATTCCCTTCTCCATGAGATAGTTCTTCATTGCCGTGCTCTCTGCAGTTATTTCATCCGGTCCCTGTCCGCCGGAAACAATAAAGATCAGTTCTTTCCCTGTTTCCTCTCTCTGCCTGCGGTCGAATTCGACTGCCCTGTCGATTCTTGCCTGCAGAAGCGGCGTGGGAGTGCCGTCATTCTTCAGACCGCATCCCAGGATAATGAGGAAATCTTTGTCCTTGTCCGGTTCGTGAACGGCCGCAATTACATCAGCGATGATGGTTCCGATCATCATGCATTCAAAATACAGATATACGGCTGAAAACAGATTCTTCAGCAGATCATGAATCATAATTTCCCGTACGGAACCCGAGGCATAATAGTCAAAGCGGTAGAGCAGCAGTGCGCCAGCCACAAGCATGAATGACAGTATGATGCCCAGAATATTCACGAATCTTCTCCCTTCATGCCGGATCAGAGCGATATTTGATATGCACAGACCGACGGAAAAAACAAAAATGAAGGGAAATGACAGCAGCATGTAGTTGGATGCGGAGTTCATGACGGCATCATGAATGACATTAATACTGTACTGGTCCGGATAGTGAAGCACCTGATATGTCTTGTACAGGTGAATGAAAATCACAGCCAGCAGGAACAGGGAAAAACCCATGTAAATGATTGTGTTGTATGAATACGGATTATATTCCAGCTGATGCACAAAAGCCCTGATCAGCATTATCAGCATCACCGTGAAGTATACAAAAAGATATGCACAGACCAGCAGAGAGTCAACACCTGCCGGACGGTTGAGCAGAAACACAAGAAATACCGCTGCCGGAACAGAAAAAACAGCCGCATGATACAGATTCGGTTTTTTGTCTCTGGTATCAAATTTAATCATCTGATCCTGCCTTCGATATCATTCAGGAACCGCTTCAGTCCTTCGGGATACTCCTCTGTGCCTTTGAGGTTTGTATCCCCGAGCTCAACAAGCTTGTTTTTTCCGTGATAGTCACTGCCTGCCGTTACATAAAGCCCGTATTTTTCCGAATATTTCAGTATTTCACCCTGGAGCTTTTCCGTAAATCCGGAGTAAAAGGCTTCCACCCCCTGCAGACCGAATCCGATCAGCTTCTCGAGACGCTGCTCCATTTCCTCTCCGACAATAATCTGGTCACCGCTTCCGTAGGAAGGATGTGCAAGCACCGGAATGCCGCCGGCGTCAATAATCCCTCTGATTGCTTCCTCGGGGCGGATATAGGAATTCTTAAAATGGATTTTATTGATATATCTGGTAATTGCCTCCTCCTTTGTTGCGGCATATCCGTATTTCACCATCAGATTGCCGATGTGAGGCTTTCCGGGGTTGTCCATGTCATACAGTTCCTTCAGATCCTCATCCCTGAATTCAAATCCGAACTGTTCCGCAAGATAGCCGAGTCTTCTGCTGACTTTGCTCATTCTGAATCCGTGTCCTTTTTTTACGACAGAACGGATGGCTTTCGAATCCGGATCATATCCGTATCCGAGAATATGGTACTGACCGTCCTCATCCTTGCATGAGAATTCGGCACCTGTCAGAAACTTCGGATCACCCTTTTTCAGAATGTCGATAATCATTACACAGCCTTTCACCGCATCATGATCCGTCACCGAAAACAACTCTATTTTTTCTTCCCTGACTCTGTTCAGAATCTCTTCCGGCGTATCTGTTCCGTCAGATACACTGGTATGCATATGGAGGTCTATTTTTTCTGGATAATTCATAATTCCGCCGCTTTCTGATTTTACTGACCGGTTTTTTCTCCGTCTGATTTCCAGCCTTTCTGCACTTTTTCAATCTGCAGAAATCCGGGAACCTTTACGGCAATCTGATACTTGTCCTCATAGACGATTTCACCCGGCGTATTCGTATAAACAACGTAATAAGGATGGTGATACTTCTCCAGCAGCCACATTGCCGGTCTTATCATCTTCATCATTTCATCACTGTTTTCCGTCTTGAAAAAGCATACAACTTTTTCCTGCTTCATGCAGGGCTCGGGCCAGGGAAGATTCTCTGCAAACCAGCCGTCTATTTCCCTGAAAAGTGCAGCATCCTCTTCCTCCATGGCATCATTCTGAACAAGCTGCCAGCACATGCTGAAAATCCCCTTTGCATACATCGTATTCTCGGCAAGTTCCAGTCCCTGAATTCTTACGTATTTAAACTGATTCATAAACTTTTCCCTTTGTATTCAATGCACATCATGGTCATGTCATCAAACTGCACCGTGCTGCCGACAAATTCCGCAACACCGTCCTCAACACGTTTAATTACCTGCTGTGCCGTTCCGTCTCTGCACTGATTCAGATTTTCCAGCAGTCTGTCAGTACCGAACATCACATTGCCGGCATCGGTTGCCTCGGGAATTCCGTCTGTGTATACAAACAGTTTTGAACCCGGCTCAAGCTGAAGCTCGTATTCCTCGTACTTCTGATGCAGCATGCCGCCTGCCACAAGACCGTGCGGATCTTTCAGAATTTCGAAATTTCCTCCGGCATGCATAACAATCGGATATTCATGACCGGCATTGACCGCTCTGAGTCTGCCTGTTGAAATCTCGAGAATTCCGAGCCAGATCGTAACAAACATTTCTTCGTTATTGTTCGAGCATATCGCGTTATTGACGTCTTCAATAATCTTTTTGGGAGATTCCATCTTCATCGCATTGCTTGCCATGATAATCGTGCACGCCATCATAAACAGCGCAGCGGGAATACCCTTGCCGGAGACATCCGCGATCACCAGGTACAGATGATCATCATCAATCAGACGGAAACTGTAGAAGTCGCCGCCGACGGTTCTTGCCGGCTGCATCATCGCATAAACATCAAATTCCGTTCTGTCGGGGAAAGGCGGGAATTCGTTCGGAAGCATGCTTTCCTGTATTCTTGCCGCCAGTTCAAGCTCCGTGTTGATTCTTTCCTTTTCCGCAGTGATTCCGGTCAGTTTCTTTTCATATTCCTCAAGATTCTTTTCCATTTCCGACATGACATTCGCAAGATTTTCAAGCTCATCACCCGTACGGATATCAAGATTCCGGAAATGATCGGTAACGCCGGCTCCCGCCTGTTTGTCCTTCGTATAAGTATGCGCGGCTTCTGCGATATCGTTGATCGGTTTGACAAGCGTTTTCTTCATATGCTGTGTCATGAGCCAGGCATCCAGATTGATCATCAGAATCATTGCGATGAAAAAACTGATCAGGAAAAAACGCATGCCGTTCCAGACATTATCCATCCGGATATCAGCCAGCACAAAAGCACAGATTTCCCCGCTGTCCCTGTAAACCGGCACTCCGGCGGTGCATATCCAGCCGTATTTGCTCGTTTTATTGTAATCGTAAACTATGCCGGAGTCGTCATAGTTAAGAAATTTCCTTGCTTCCGTCAGAGGGACCTCTTCCCACTCCACCGGCAGAAGAGGAGTTTCCTGGTCTGCATCCGCCATATAGACAAGCGCACTGTTTTTCTCGTCATACATTGCCAGATACAGATCATCCACGTCACTTGATTCAAGAAGATCATAAAAAATACTGCGGATCATTTCGTAATCCTGACGTTTTGTCAGTGATGCAAAACGCTGCAGATATGCCTCACTGCCGGTTTCCTCCAGTTCGGAGTCACTCAGCGAATGATATGCAGTCATTACTTCATCCGCAAATAATTCAGTATTCTCGACATTTTCAATGATTGCCGCTGCACTCCGGGACAGATTAAAAGCCTCTGATATATATCTGTTCACCAGAACGTATGTATATAACCCCAGACCGATCGCCAGCGATGCAAGTCCGGGGATAATTGAACCCATTAACGTTGCGCGGAATATTTTCGATGACATTGAGTAATGAGCTTTCTCAAACCCACTCATCTCACTAATGCTCTTTTCAGGCATCATGAACCTCCCGTCACTCGATTGTCAGTATATCAGTGAAGCCTGTCACCTCAAAAATATTCATGATTGTTTCATTGACATGCAGAATCTTCATTGTTCCCTGCCTGTTCATCGTTTTCTGGGCAGAAAGCAGAATACGCAGTCCCGCAGATGAAATGTACTGCAGTTTTTCAAAATCGAAGATCAGTTCTTTTGCATCACTCATGCACGGCTGCAGTTCAGCCTCCATCTTTTCAGCCGAATTTGTATCCAGCCTTCCCTCAAGAACAAATATGTATTTTCCGTTATCAGCTGTTTTATCTGTCTTTAGCATTGCCTGCCGCTCCTTCATACACTGTTTACTGTATTTAATTATAAAGTCCTGCATGAATATATCCAATATCTAGGCTGTACTCTGCAGAATGTCAGTCACTGTATTATCTGAAATTTACTGTTTGGAATATCTTTACATCAGCGGCGTAAACAGTCTGATGACGGAAAGGAATGCTTCCTTAAAGATATTTGTCGGTATATCCCCCGGATACACGCGCGCGGATTTTCCGATTGTATCAGTCATGTCTTTCTTTATGTCAGCGATCTTTTTGCTTCCGTACAGGTATGTGCCGTTTTCAAAATGCAGATACAGACTTCTGTAATCAAGATTAACGGTACCTACGGTCGCCACGGAATCATCTGCCACAAAAACCTTGGAATGAATGAATCCCGGGGTATATTCGTATATCTTCACACCGCCCGCCAGCAGCGGCTCATAATATGATCTTGTTATTGCATAAATGATTTTCTTGTCAGGGATGCCCGGAGTAATCAGGCATACATCAACGCCTCTTTTTGCGGCAAGAACCAGGGCATTGGTAAACTCTGTATCGATAATCAGGTAAGGCGTGGCAATATAACAGTAATTATTCGCCTGATTCACAATATTCATGTAAATGTTCTGTGCTGTTATTTCACCGTCCAGAGGCGTCTCTCCGTAAGGGGAGATAAAGCCGTCCTCCCTGCCTTCAGCAGGTATTGCCGAATAGAAGCTGTAATCATCGTCCTCATGTCTCAGCGCATTCCAGTTTGTCAGAAACATAACTGTATATGACCAGACAGACGGTCCGGTAATACGGATAACATTGTCTTTCCAGTAGCCGAATCTGAGTTTCTGGTTGATATACTCATCGGCGATGTTTATTCCGCCCGAAAATGCGACTTTGCCGTCTATCACCATGATTTTGCGGTGATCGCGGTGGTTCATAATGACACCGATCACCGGGTTGATCCGGTTGAACGGCATGCATTTGATCCCCTTGCTTTCCATTTCTCTGACAAAGCTCAGCGGAAGTGTGTTCATGCTTCCCATGTCATCGTACATGATACGGATTTCAACACCTTCCATGATCTTCTGCTCAAAGATTTCCATGAAGCTGGACCACATTTTTCCGGGCTCTATAATGAAATACTCCATGAAAATATAACGCTCTGCCCTGCGCAGTTCCTCCAGCATAACCGGATATCCAGCCTCACCGGTCGGATAATAATCAAATCCGGTATTCTGGTAAAACGGGAATCCGGCTGTCTGTGAAATATATGCGAACTGCCCCTTCATTTCACTGTCCTTTTCAAATGCCTTGTTCAGAACAGATTCATCCTGTATGTAATAAACTTTCGCCTTTTCGGTTTCACTGACAAGATTGCGGAAAGTACGCGAGGATATCAGGTTTGCCCCGAGAAAAAGATAAGCCGCAGTACCGGGAATCGGAAAAATCATAATCAGAACGATCCACATCATATCGGATGAAAGATGTCTTGAATGCCTGATGATATAGAAAACGATTCCGGCACCGATAAAGCGAAGAATTGTCTCAATCCAGCCGACTTTTGAGTTAAACAGGTAAATCAGCCCGGCAACAATCAGTATCTCCAGCAATACAAGAATTATCATCAGATACATTCTGTTGAACAAGCGCTTAAAAAGTTTCATAGAATTCTCCCGTGCCTTTATTCATTCTACATGATTATCTGATTTTTGTTCAATTCGAACGCGGAGCCGCTGTATCATTAAAGCATGAAACTGAAATGCAAGATGATCATCAACCTGTTTACAGCTGCGGCAGTGCCCGCAGCGTGGCTGAGCATGGTTTACAGAGGCGGAGGCACACTTTCCTCCCGGGGGTTCTGGTCTTTGAAATACTTCACTGTCCTTTCCAATCTGTTCTGCGGGTGTTCGGCACTGCTGTGGCTGTTTCTGAGAAAAAACCGCAGTCATAATGAATTGACGGGCTTCCTGAAATTCTCGTCCTCCATGGCTGTATTCATCACTTTCCTGGTAGTCCTGTTCTTCCTCGGGCCCCTTTTCGGTTTTCATGCCATGTACGCAGCCTCAAACCTGTGGTTCCACCTCATCATTCCCCTGACCGCAGTGACTGAGTTCATCTTTTTTCCTGAATATGAACCCGGAAAAAAAGAAATCATGCTGAGCGTCATTCCTCTTCTCCTGTACGGAACAGCATATATGCTGAATATTCTGATCAACGGAATCGAACGCAATGACTGGTACGGATTCGGCTTATGGGGAATCCCGTCCGGCATTCTCATGTTTCTGATCCTGTGCCTGATCCATCTGCTTCTCGCTCTGATGCTCAGCAGACTCTCCCGTCTGCTCCGTATCTCATAGAAAAAGCACTGCCCGTATCCGGACAGTGCTTTCTTTAAGCAGTCAGTTACTGCTCTTTGACGCGCTTGCCGCTGATATGTTCAGGTTCTATGGCAAAGCACAGCGTACTTTTCCCGCTCTTACGGATCTCTTCCTCCGTCAGTCCGGTATCATCGGTGAATTTCCGGCTGAGCTTACGTGCTATATCCATAGCATATTCATAATCATCAATGAAATGAACTCTGCCGAAAACAACCACGCTTCTGACTGTCAGTGCCCAGTTTCCGTCCTCATGCACGCCTTCGTCATGCACACAGAAGCATACTCTGTCATCCGCCTTCAGTGAATCAATTTTATGTCCGGTTTTTCCGCCGTGAAAGTAAATCATGCCGTCTTCTTCGCAGTAATAATGATTCATGGGCATGCAGTACGGATAACCGCCGTCTCCGTTAACCGCAAGTACACCGCGGAGTTCATGCTTCAGAATTTCAATGCACTCCCCGCGCGTGATTTCGTTTTTCTTTCTGACAATATCTCTGAACATACTGCTCCTCCTTCAATGGACAGCCGGTGCGTTATCATTCAGCTGCTTCGCTGTATGAGAGTGAGGATTTTCTGTATTCCGGCTCACCCGTGATTTCCCTGATCACATGAATCTCTTCGGGGAATCTGATCTCATCATCTTCGTTAGCCACTTCAATTTCGGCAATTGCATGATCCTCCCAGTTCGGATAAATATCAATTTCAAAATACTGTTTCTCATATGCAAGGTAGTATCTTGTTTTTCTGATTACCGCACGCTCGGGATCAGCCTCGCGGATCAGATCATTATATTCATCTTCGGTAATCCGTCTCTCCATTTCCAGGAATTTCCTGTCACTGAGCGGTTTCCGCACTGATTCATAACAGAAATAATGGCCGTTTTCTCCTCTTTTGTGTGCGAGATGCTCTTCATCCAGCGTCTTCTGCAGATATACTTCAACACTTTCCAGCTTTCTGGCCATTTTGTTGCTGTCGAGCCATTCAAGATCAGGATATTCAATCAGGAACTTTCTTTTTGATGCAATCGGATTTGTCTCGCCGAGGAAGCGGATCATTTCATTGATCAGGCGCTGCATCTTTTCCATGAAATCCGTTGAATTATCTATGACGCGCAGATGCGGATGCCCCGTCCATGATGCAAGCAGTCTGTCATCAAGATCCACAGCCTGCTCCACAGACTCATATCTTGCCGCATTGTTTTCAAATGTATAAAACTCTTCCGCCCCTTTTGCGGCAGTAACCAGATGAAACACGGCATCATACTGATCCCGCAGTGAAACAACATCAGAACCGATATATCTGACGGCTTCGGCAAACTCCTCCTCCGTCATATATGCCTTGTTGTCCATAATTCCCCTGTCGCAGACAATCAGAATCTTTTCCTGCGGCATGGTTCTGGCTGCCTGCTCAAAGAGCTGCTCCTTTGTCATCTGAAGCTTCAGCTGGCATTTCTGATAATCCAGATTGGTACCGCATGTCCACGGGCAGACGCCGCCCGAAATCAGTTCCGTAGCAGTTTCGGGAATAAACAGAACTGTATAGCCCATCCGTGTGAAATGATTCTGAATCCAGCTCATCGCTGTTGTCTTTCCGGCACACGGTCCGCCTGTAATTACCACCTTGCGTATCAACATTTTCAATCTCCGTATTCTCAATGTCCGGCTGCGCATATGATTCCGTTTTCCGAAATCATGACATGTTGAAACACTCCTGTTTTCGGAATATGAATTCAGCCGGCATTATATGAAGCAGGAATCATTCGGCTGCACATCCGGTAAGCAGTGAATGATCCGTGCAATATCCGGTATTCCCGGTCCATATGTATTGTAATATGCGGACGGAAAAATAACTATCAGTTAAAATGCTTTTCCGTTCATCCGCCTAATATTTCATCCGTCCGTAATATCTGCGGATTTCCATCGGATGACGGAGGAACATTTCCATGTACGCCTCGATCCTGTTGTTTACAGCACGCATCACCAGATGGGAAATCCGGCCCCTGTATTCCGGTCTGATACCGGTCAGAGGAAATTCCCTGGTATCGATAACGGCATAATTCTCACATATTCTGGGCAGAAAATCAGCCACCCGCTCAGCAAGCGGACGCTGTTCATCCTCTCCCATAAACAATGTAACAGGTGTCTGTCTGTCAATAATCTCAAGCATGCCGTGGAAAAACTCCCCTGCCTGCACCGTTCTGCAGCGGATCCAGAACTGTTCCTCCCAATAGCACATGCCGAGGGAATACACAGCACCCCACTGATTTCCGCAGCCGACAAAATAATGAGGCATATCAGGACGTGCCTCATGGAAAGCAGCCTGTTTTTCAGCATATCTGTAAGCCCAGGGATCTGTCAGTTCTTCAGTTTCCGCCAGTGCTTCTGCCAGACTGTTTTCCAGATTCTCGTAGAATCTTTCATAATCATCAAATTCACCGTTCCGGTACATCAGATAGTCTGCGGCCATAAAGAACTTCAGCTGCTCATTCTTCGGATATACAATCAGATAATCCGACTTGTCCCGCTTTGTAAGCGGCGAATCGGGAGTATCCACAAAGCTGAATACCTTTCCGCCGATTTCATGTATCCTGTCGCAGAGATCGAGAATTTCCCTTGTGCTTCCTGATACAGAAGAAATAATCGCCACAGAATTTTCAGTGAACTTTCTGTTTCCCGTTGTCAGAAACTCTGCGGCGTTTTCACAGTATATCGGCAGTCTGCTTCTTCCTCTGACATGTACTTCCGCCTGCATTGCCGAAGCCCATGTTCCGCCGATGCCCATAAACCAAATGCCGTCGAAATCATCATCATATATCATGTCGATGATCTGTTCGATATGCTCCCTTAATGCCAGTGCACCGTTGATGCTGTCCATCAGAATATCTTCATTGAAATTCCTGAGACTGGCTCCCTTTGCTTCACAAAAGCTGTTATTAATGATCATATCCGCATCCTCTTTTTCTTTGCGCGGCCTGATCCCTGGATGTCAGGCCGGGAAACAAATAATTACAGGTTCAGTATTGCACAGCTGAGGCCCATGTTTCAATCATCCGGCGCAATCAGCCTGTGATCCCGGGAATAAAACAAAACTGAAGCATTCGGGTCACAGCTTCAGTTTCCGTAATTCTCTGCTACAGTTCTTTCGACGTAAGGTCTTTGAGCGTTTCCCTTCTGACAACTTCCTTCATTCTGCCATCAGCCGCAAAGACAACCCCCGGGACAGGAAGCTTGTTATACCGGCTGGCCATCGAATAACCGTACGCTCCGGTAGATTTTATGATCAGCAGATCACCGGTTTCAGCCTGCGGAAGAAGAGCTCTCTGAATCAGGATGTCACCGGATTCACAGCATTTTCCTGCGATTGTATATTCCTGCGTTTTCTCTGCATCTTCTTTTCCGGCAATAACAGCCTCATATTCCGCCTGATATAACGCCGGACGTATATTATCGCTCATTCCTCCGTCGGTGAATATATAATGCCGCGATGCGGTATCACGCATGAATCCTGCAGTATATAACGTATATCCTGCTTCTGCAGCGATGCTTCTGCCCGGTTCAATCAGAATACGTCTGACATCAGGACAGTTCTTCCGTTCCTCGCAGCATTTCTGAAGCAGCTGTGCGCAGATTGCTGCGATCGGCAGCGGATGATCATTCTCCGTATACTTTGCAGGAAAACCTCCGCCGAGATCCAGTGTATTCACTGATATTCCGTACCGGTCCTTCAGCTTTGCCGCAAAGGCAAACAGTGTTCTGATTTCCTCAAAGTATGCCTGCATTTCAAAAATCTGTGATCCGATGTGACAGTGCAGACCGTCAAAGTGAATGCGGCTGTCACTTTCCAGAAGGAAAACCGCATCCGTCAGTTCCTTCTCCCTGGCCAGGGAAATTCCGAATTTACTGTCGTTTCCGGCAGTCACATCATATTCATGCGTATGCGCTTCAATGCCCGGATTAACCCGCAGCAGAACATGCATTTCAGAGTTGTTCTTTTTCAGAACTTCCCTGAGCAGAAGAATCTCCTGCAGATTGTCTGCAACGACTGTACCTGTTCCGAGCTCTGCCGCCATCTGCAGTTCCTGAAGACTTTTGTTATTGCCGTGAAAGAAAATCCTGCTGCAGTCAAAACCCGCCCTGTATGCCGTATACAGTTCACCGGCAGAAACCACGTCAAGAAAAAGACCGTATTCCCCGGCAAGTCTGATCATTTCCTTGCAGCAGAATGCCTTTGACGCATAAATGACTCCGGTTTCAAATTCACTGCATCTGAAATGATTCCGGTAACTTTCCATTTTCTGCCGGAGCACTTCCTCATCATACACATACAGCGGGGTTCCGTATTTTGCGGCGATTCTGTCCGCATCAACATGTCCGATCTGAAACATATAACTTTTATACCTTTCACTGTCATTATACAGGCGGTGTCAACAAAAAAGTGAACCTCTGAAAGGTCCACCTCATCTGCAGTTCTCAGTTTCCGGATTTCATCTTCTGCATAAATGCCTCGATCTCATCAGTTTCCCTGATAATATCCCTGCTCAGCACTTCGCATCCGTTTTCGGTAATCAGCAGATCATCCTCTATGCGGATTCCGATTTCCTCTTCATCAATGTACAGTCCCGGTTCATCCGAAATAACCCATCCCGGTTTAAGAATATCACCGGCAAAATCAGCATCATGACAGTCAATTCCGATGGCATGACTGACGCCGTGCATATAGTATTTTCCAACCTGCTGCCAGCTGCTGATAAGCCCGAGCTCAACCAGTCCTTCACCCAGGATCTTTCTTGTCAGATCATTCAGTTCTCTCAGCGTTACTCCGGGTCTGGCAGCTTCGGCAACTGCCTTGTTGGCTTTCAGTACAAGATTGTAGATTTCCTTCTGCCGCGGCGTATATCTGCCGTTTGCAGGATATGTACGGGTGATGTCGCTGCAGTAATTGCCGTATTTGGCACCGAGATCCATCAGCAGAAGGCTTCCGTCCTTTATTTCACAGTGATTTGTAACATAGTGCATCATGCATCCGTTCAGACCGGAACCGGAGATTGTGTTAAAGGAAAATTTCTTTGTTCCGAGATACCTGCACATATATTCAAACTCAGCCTGTGCCTGATACTCCATCATTCCGGGCTTCAGAACTTTCATCACATGCTCGAGGCCCTGCCGGGTGATATCAACAGCTTTCCGTATGCATGCAATCTCATCCTCATCCTTGATTTCCCTGAGCGGAACACATGCACGGTGCAGATCACAGAGCTTCACTCCGGGATATTTCCCTGCAAATTCATCCGCTTTCAGTGCATTATAGTCAGGAAGATCATTCAGTCCGCATCTGTACAGATCAAAATAAACATTTTCGATCAGACAGCGCCCCATAATCCGGCCCAGGGAAGAATCAAATTCCGATGTATACCTGACATCCTTCACACCGCTGACAGCCGAGGCTTCTTCTTTGGCCGGCATCTTTCCCGTCCAGCGTTCCATCAGTGCGTCGGCCTCTTCAATAAACAGCATTTCAGTTACACTTCCGCCTGTTTTCGCTGCCGCAAAGGCCATGTTTTCCCGCTCCAGTCCTGTCAGATAGAAAAACTGGCTGTTCACTTCAAAGTTATAATAGTCGTCTTCGTTTGTATGAAGAGGCACTCCGGCATAGCTGATAATCAGACTGTTGTCCGGAATACTCCGGTATAATCTTTTTCTGTGTTCTTCAAATGACATGTTAAATACTCCTTTTACCCAGATAATGATAAACCTGATTCCCGGGAATTGTTATGCATAACATTTCCGGACCGTATTTATTATTACAGATTCACTGCCGTGTATTTTCTGCAGGCCTCACGGAAAACTTCAAGAAACCTGTCTGCCGCCCTGACTGATCTGGGATCATCAGGATTCAGCATCTCATAGGCATGATAGAATCCCCTGTAAACATCCAGCTGCGCTTCGGTTCCGGCATCCTGCAGGTTCTTCACATACGCCTCGGTTTCGGCATAAAACGGTTCAATATCCCCTACAAACGTATAGCACGGCGGCAGACCGGAATAATCCTTTCTCCGTGAAGGCGATGCGTATTCGGGAATATCCTGAATACCCTTCAGAGATCTCAGATAGAGCTTCCATGCGAAATGATTTCTTCCCGTATTCCAGACCTTTCCGTTGTTTCTCCGTGATGTTTCAGTATCAAAACAGTCAATCATCGGATACAGAGGCATCTGAAAGGCAATTCTGACGGTATTCATATCCTTTGCATACATGCAGAGTGCTGCCGCAAGACCTCCGCCGGCGCTTTCCCCGCCGACCATGATCTGATCACTCCGGATGCCAAGTTCAGAAGCATGTTCCTTCATATAAACAAGTACGGCATGACATTCCAGCAAAGCCCTCGGATAAGGAGCAGCGAATGACAGCGTGTATGCAGGCGATACGACAACGGCTCCGCCCTTGGCGGCAAGATCTGCCGCCCGTGACATATATGCCATTTCCGGCATGCCCAGCATATATCCTCCGCCGTGAATCCATAACACTCCCGGTCTGCATTCCTTTCTGCCGTCTGACGCAGGCCTGATCACAAGAAGTCTGATCTGCTTCATCTCAAAGCTTATCGTCAGATATTCCGCTGTGACTCCTTCCGGCTTCTTCAGCGATATTTTCATATCCGTATACCATCTCTTTCCGTATTTACTCAAAATACAGCTGATACTGCCTGTCCTCCTGCTCCTCTGCCGAAACAGTGACTTCCGCACAGTCATCTTTCCAGACCACACTGAAATTATCAGCACTTACGTGCTTTCCGTCATTCAATACAGATATCTCTGTCTCTGCTGCTTTCCTGCCGTCTGCTTCAAGAACAAGCAGGCATCTGGTTTCTCCGAAGGGAAATTCAGGTTCTCCTCTTTCCCAGACTTTCAGAGTGTATCTGTCATCAGAAGACCTGTACCGGGTGACAGGATTCAGCGAAAAACTCTTTCTGTAAATGACGGCTCCGAGTCCGGCCGTAAAAATGAAGATGATGCAGATCAGAATCAGAGGACCTGTTCTTCTAAACACCCAGTTCACGGTTCAGTGAATAAACCTCCTCCGGAATCCCGTAGATCCCGTCTTTCAGCTCTGTACGGTAAACCGAACACGTACCGATATATTCTGACCAGTATTTTCCGCATGCCCCCGGTGTCAGATATTCCAGTGCGCCTTTCACGGCAATTGCGTGGGACGCAATCAGAACATTTTCAGCATCCGTCTGTTTCAGTTCCTCCAGAAACTGCCCCATCCTGTGTGTTACATGTGCCAGGGATTCCATTCCCTCAGGAGCGGGATTATGAACAAAATCCCTGAAGAATTCCAGAATTTCCTTTGAAGGATGTTCCAGACTGCTGCCTTCATACGGTCCGTAATCCATCTCCAGAAGTCTCTCATCCGTGATAATCCTGCATTCCCCACCGCAGGCAATCTGTGCGGTCATAACTGCGCGCTGAAGCGGACTGGAATAAACACTGTCAAAGCGGATGCCCTGCTTCCGGAAGAATTCGCGGAGCATCTCTGCCTGCTCTGTCCCTCTGCTGTTGAGCGGAATATCACTTCTTCCCTGCAGGAGCTTTGCCCTGTTCCTGTCGGTCTCGCCGTGTCTTGCAAGAAAAACCTTCATAGCAGACCTTTGACCCATTCAATCAGTTCATCGCTGTCCGTGATCAGTTTTGCGCCGGCAATCTGACCTCCTTTTACGTAAGGCATCAGTCTGTCTGCTGTTTTTCCGATTCCGCTTCCTCCCGATGTCGCAAAGAGCACTATTTTTTTATTGCTCCAGTCATATCCGCTGCAGAATGTATTCACCACATTCGGAGCACATCCGTACCAGATCGGAAAGCCGATTATGACCGTATCATACTGATCGAAACCGGTGATCTTTCCTTCAACCGGCACGCTTCTGTTTCCGAATTTTTCACGGTTGCAGCGGGCAAGCGGATTGGTCCAGCGCAGATCTGCTGCAGTATAAGGATTAACCGGCCTGATTTCAAAAATATCGGAGTTAATTGCTTTCGAAAGATCCGCAGCTTTTGCGGCCGTTGTTCCCTCTGCGCTGAAGTATGCTGTCAGTACCTTCATAGATTTATTCCTCCCGCGTAAACGTCTGTTTCACAATCATATGAATATATTATAAGCAGACAGTCAGGATATAAGAAAAGCAGAACGCCCGTTCTGCTCACTGTCCGCCTTTCAGACTTCCGGCAATGATTTCCGCATATTCTTCAAATGTGCCGCTTATCAGCTTTGCGGATGCCCCGAACATCAGATTCAGCGGTGCATTAAAGTTTTCCACCTTCATTCCGTTGAAATCCCTGAAATCCGATGCTTCCCCTCCGTTCGGTATCCGTTCTGTCATCGGTCTGCAGTCATCCATAAATCCGAACAGTTTCTTTCCGAGAACATATGCCAGACCTGCCTCGAAGGAAACATCACTGTCCGGTTCATAACCGCCTCTGAAATCATTCAGATCCAGAAGAATGATATCGCAGTCTCTGACATGCTGCTGATACCTTCTGAAGATACTGTATGCTTTTGTATACGGATCATCGGTAGCTATGTCATCCGCACCCGCGGCAGGATCTGTCGGAAATACAATATCCAGCCCGTATTTATCAAAGATCTCACGGATCCTGATGTACCTCTGCGAAGCATCCGGCTCATCACGGTCAGCCGAAGCATAATAAACCAGAGGCCTCTTTCTGTCTTCCTTTACCGGGATGCTGTCTGTTTCCGAGGCGGTATTTCTGACAGCCCTGAGCTTGCTTTCCTCTTCAAGGTCTGTCATATATGCTTTCAGACAGTCACTGAATGACCCTTCGATAATTTTTGCGGCTGAAGTAACATCTACGGAAAAAGGCAGTTCCGGATGTCCGACGGTCATCCCGTTTGTATCTTTTGCGCCCGAACCTTCACAGTACCGGGCAGCCTGATACTTAATCCCTGTCCGTCTCTTGTCTCTTGTAAATCCGTAGCAGCGTGCACCGAGACCATATGCCATGCCCAGTTCAAATATCGAACCGCCGTCAGGCTCACTGCCTCGGTATGTCTCCAGATTGACAATAATCCCGTTGCTTTTTGACATTGAATCAGCACAGTTGCGGAATATCCTCCTGGACATTTCTTCTTTTTCTACAGGCGGTTCATCATCCGACACAAGTTTTACATCGTTCGGAAGTGTTACATGAAATCCGTAATATTCCGCTTCTTTTCTGTAAGCGTTCCAGAGGCTGTATCCTTCTTCGTAAAAGCAGAGAGGTCCTGCAATATAGATGTGCTGGTCCTTAATCATATATGCTCCTTCCTTTCATCCTTCTGTTATATCAGTGACAGTACCCGCAGCAGCCAGATCCAGAATGTCAGAGTGAATCCGCTCATAACCGTTGTGCAGACTACTGCACCTGCGGTGAGGTCTCCCCTGCAGCCCATACTGCGCGCCATTGCATAGCTTGATACGGTAGTAGGTGCTCCCATCATAATCAGGAGTGTGGCAAGCTGCTCGTTCCTGAATCCGAGTACAACCGCAGCCGGCAGAAACAGAGCACATAATCCGATCAGCTTGATAAAAGATGCTGCAAGAACCGGCTTCATTTCACCGCTCACCTTTTTCAGATCAATCCCCGCACCCATTCCGAGAAGACCGAGCGGTGTACTGAGCTGGGCAATATTCGTGACTGTCTTTGAAAAAATCGTTCCGTACGGCAGCTTCAGCAGTGACCAGAGTATTCCCGCGGCAATGCCCACAATAATCGGATTTTTTATTACACCCTTCACTGCTTTCAGGATGACCTGGCTGCGGTCTTCCCGTTCTGCTTTTTCTGTACCCATCATGAGTATAAGCACAGCTGCGATATTATAAAGCGGAACACTGCCGATGATCATCAGCGGCAGTGAAACTGCTTCGGAATACATGTTTGTAATGTATGCAAGTCCGAGAAGCGCCTGTGATGATCTGTATGATGCCTGGATAAATTCTGCTCTTTTTTCTTTTTCATCCGCAATTCTGCCGGAAATCAATATACAAAGGAGAATGCCGGCTGCAGTTGCAAACAGACAGAAACCGGTAAACCTGCCGTTCCATACACTGATGAAATCTGTCGTTGCAAGCTGCCGGAACAGCGTAACAGGCAGTGCGACCTTAAACACAAAGGAATTCATCCTGTCCGCAAAAACATCATCAATGATTCTGATGCGCCTGAATACATACCCAATCATCATCAGCAGAAATACAGGCAACGTTGCCTGAAGGCTGAATACAAGATCACTCATAAATGCTGCTCCAATCCTATCGGTATATTCCGAGAATACACTTACTGAGAATAAAAGTCCACCGGAATCACTGATCTTTCCGGAAGCGGACCTCCGCCCTGCCGCTCAACAAAAATGAAGCCCGTTATTCACGGACTTCACTTTTCATTATCACTTTCAGATGAACTATTGAAACTGCGATCAGTTGACTCTTGTCAGACCCTCGAAGGAATAAGCTGCATCGATCATAATTTCTGCTGCGTCAACAGTGATGTCAGCGAATTCGCTTCCGGTGTAGTTGCCCATACCTGTGATGTTGTAAATCTTGGACATGTCATATCCTTTTGCATTGAGGATATTCATCAGCTGAGCTACACGTCCGCCGGACTGGCACATCAGGAAGATAGTCTTGTCTTTCGGGAAGAAGACTTCCAGAAGTTCGTCACTTTCTTCATATGTTGCAACAGGATTGGTTGTATCACCGCTGTAGAGCTGTGTAATGCCTTCTCCGCCTTCCTTGCTGTAAATCAGAGCAAAGTAAGGAATGCATTCAAAATTACGGAAATGCTTCTTTGCATAGTCTGCATAGTCACGAAGGTCGATATAGAGAACATCGTCACGATTCAGATAGTCAAGCAGATTCTCGTTTGTGATAGCTGCACAGCCGGGCAGGAATACTTCTTCCGTGCAGTCAACAGGATCAGCGCCTTCACTCGGTGTGTACTTTTTGGATGTGTCACGTGCTGCAGGAAGTTCAGCTTCTGCAGCTGCAGGAGCTTCTTCAACTGCTGCAGGTGTCTCGGCAGCCGGAGCTTCCGAAGCTTTGGGTTCAGGTGCTGCAGCTGAGCTGCCGCATGCTGTGAGCATAAGAACTGCAAATAATGCTGATAATGTCTTTTTCATTTTTTCTTTCCCTCTTCTTAATTACTATTTGCTGAAGAATTCATCTGTTCCGTGATATTCGAATAATGCATTCAGCATACGAATGATGTTGTTGGTGGAAACACTTGATCCGGACAGAGTATCAAGAGTATAGCCTCCTCTTCCTTCACCTTCGGAATATGCGGCGGCATCAATGTCCTCAACAACGCTGAGCGTCTTGATGTATGCATAGTTCTTGTCAATGAAGTAAGGGATGTATTCCTCTTTGAACTGTTCGTATGTAGCGCCGGCAGGAGTCGGATTGGAGTCACCCCAGAAACCGGCTGTATAGTGATCCTGAGAGTCTCTGTCAAATGACAGGAATCTCACTTCAGCATCATTGATATCACCTGATTTGGGAAGTGACAGTTCTACATAAGCTGTCATCCAGTAGTTAACATCTGCGCTTCTGCATGTACATGAAAGATAAGTGATCTGATATTTAATATAGTTTCTGGCCTTGTATTTGAAATTGACAAATGCATAGAACTTCGTCTCTTCTCTCGGACCGTTGATGTGGTTAATGGGAATTACAGCAACAGCGTTGCCCATTGTTCCTTCACCGAGATCTGCAGAAGTATTCAGCCATTCATTGACAGAATCAACATCAAATGTGCAGCTTCCGGATCCTTTCGGAGCAGTTCCGCCATACAGCGTAACATCAGCGCCGGTTTCTGCAAGTGCCGCGTTGGCAGCTTTCTTGACAGCAGTACTTGTAACTGTTGCACCGCTGACACTGTCTACATCAATGCTGCCTGCTTCAACCATTGCAGCTGTCATTGTTTCAATTGCCTTGTCACCAAGACCAGCCGTTTCCTTAAGTCCTTCACCTGCAGCATTCGTAAGCTTGCCGTTTTCGAAAGTTAATGTAATTGTGACGTCTCCGCCGTTTCCTTTTGCTGTCCCGCTGTATGTTCCGCTGAGACCTGCAGGCTCAGATGCAGCTGCGCCTCCTGAACCTGAAGAGCATCCGATCAGCAAAAATGCTGCAATCGCCGGCAGAAGAACCTTGTAGATTTTCATTTCATGACTCCTTTCATGTATTATCAGTATAACAAATGATTTTGCCGATTGTATACAATCTGCAGAACAAAAAATCACACCAATGCGTTTATAAGGTATGATATTGATATGCGCACAATTATTACAAAAATACTGCCGGTACTGCTGATTCTGTCATCCGCCTGCAGCAGCAAGCCTTCGGATGAAGAAGTTCCTGCCTCCGACAGCGGGCAGCAGAAACCGGTATATTCATCCCTCGGAACAATTGAAACTGAGGACGATATCATTGTTCCTTTTAATACAACAGTCCGGCTGGAAACGCTCAGCGAAGATGATATGGCAGTACTTGATCCTGTATTCCAGGAAGAGATGCTGTACACCGCAAAGCTCTTTGACCGGAGGCATTTTTATAATGATCTCATCAATCTGGCTTCAGTCAACGCATCATACGGAAGTGAAATTCCCTGTGTAACTGACAGCGCCCTGTTTCATCTTCTGGAAATGGGAATTGAGCTTACAGAGCTGACCGACGGGAAATTCAATATAACGATCGGTGCGGTATATGATCTGTGGAAAGACAGATTCAGTCCCTTCCCCATTGAGGGCGAGGATCCTGCCGCCGAGGATATTGAAGCCGCACTGGCCTGTGTAGTTTCTCCCGCTGAGATCAGAAATGTGATCGAACTGAATCCGGCAGACAGCACAGTTACTTTTCATGCATATGACGGATGCGAAGGCAGCGTCATCATCGATGCCGGTGCCATCGGAAAAGGATATGCGGTTGATCTGGCCGGCGAAAAACTGTCCTCTTATGATCTGCCGTTTCTGATTAACAGCGGTTCGAGTTCAATACTTTCCCATACACCGGAAGGCATTCAGAAAGACTGGTATATCGGGATCCGAAATCCCTATGCCAGGGTTTATACTTTGTTCGATTACAGACTTACCGGTTCCGGGGTATTTACTGCCAGCGGTGATGATTCCAGCTACTTTATACTGCAGACAAAGGACGGTCCCGTCATCCGTCATCACATCCTGAATCCGGCTACCGGATATCCGGAAAACTATCTGCGTTCCGCCATTCTTTCGGGAAGTTCTGCAGGCTGGCTTACCGATGCCCTGACAACCGCGCTGTTCTCCTGCAGGAGTGATGAAGAACGTCTTGACATGATCCGCAGGGCTGAGCAGAAATACAATGTGCCCCTCTGCTATGCATGGTTTGAAGAAACTTCTGAAGAACACGGAAAATTAACTGCGTCAGCGGAGTTCAGAAATCAGATTATTGAAGAGAGCATCAGTGAAAATGTCACTGAAATTACGGAGGCAGAATGAAAAAAACAGTTTTAGCAGCAGTCTTGTTGTTTCTGAGTGCATGTTCCGCACAGCCTCAGCCGGTAGCGGATCATACCGCATCCGCAGAACCGGAGCCTTCCGCAGAGCCGGCGGCGGTGATAACTGCCCTTCCGGAGAAAACCGTTCCGGAATCTGCACTGTCCGAAGATTCTGTTCTGTCAGCAGAAAACATTGATAACTATCTTTTTCTGCAGAATGTCATGTATATCGATCTGCGAACCTTCGAACAGGTTGCCTCTGAGGGAAGCATAGCCGGTTTTACCGTAATTCCGTTTTACGGTGTCATATCGGACTGGTCCTTCAAAGATAATGTTCTGTTTACAATGTCGATCAGAAACAATCCTGAGGCGGCCTATCCCGGTGATGTCGGAACATACAGTCCGAATTATGAAGAGAGCGAAGATATTCTTCATGAGGTCTTCCCCGAAGATAAGCAGATTGTATTTATGTCCACAGCCGGAGTTGAAGCGGCATATATGATTAATCTGCTGAAGCAGTACGGTTATGACCCTTCTCTTCTTTACAATGCCGGAACCTTTACAAACGGAATCGGAAATGTGACAGCCTACCGTGATTACCCGATGCACCGCTATTATACAGAAGGCACCGATGCATATTCGGTCACCGCTTCATTCAGCTGGGGAGAACTGCACGAAATAAAATGAATATTTATTGAAAATACTCATATAAAACAGATAATATGTTAAATATAGGAGATTTTCGTGAATACCATTGAAATCAAAACCACGATCAGGGAACAAATATACGATATTCTGAAAAACCGTATTTTGTCTGAATACTACGCTCCGGGAAAAAAGCTTTCCGAGGTTGAGATATGCAGGGAACTCGGCGTCAGCAGGTCTCCCCTGCGCGAGGCACTCCGGCAGCTTGAAGCAGACGGTCTGGTCTCGGGAACTGCAAACAAAGGTGTCTGTGTCAGAAAACTGAACGAAAAAGATGTGAAAGATCTGTATCAGGTGGAAATCATGATTCAGAATACCAGCATCCAGCTCGGTGCCCAAAATATTGACGAGGCAAAGCGGAAAATCTTTGAGGAACTGGCTGAGGAATTCAGTCAGACATATAATTCCGGGGACTTTGATGCATATCTCAGCGCATCAGAAAAGCTGCATAATGAGATTGTCTCACTGTGCAGCAACGAGATCACGGAAGGCATTTACAGGCAGATCGGCATCCGCAACTACAGATTCAGACTCATGTCACTGAAGAATCCGGAACGATTCAGAAATTCTTATCAGGAACATCTGGGAATTATCAATGCACTCCTTTCCGGAGATACCGCTCTTGCCCAGCAGATTATGCTCAGACATCTCCAGTCTGCTTCCGAAGTCGTAACATTGCAGGTGACAAAACTGAAAGAATCTGATTTATGACAGAATCACATACGGCATTTGAAACCTCCGGAAATCCGGAGGTTTTTAGTCGTCACGGTTGTGTTTACCAGATATACGGGATCAGACGGTATCTGACACGCTGCTTGTATTCCCTGTATCCGGGAAGACCTTCCTCCAGAACCTGTTCTTCATTCAGGATTCTTTTCACAATAATCGGGATATACATCAGCATAATCAGAAATGAAACTGCAGAGCCGAGAATCAGCGGCATTGAAAGAAACAGGAATACGGTAGCCATGTACATCGGATGCCTGACAACACCGTACAGCCCGGTGTCTATCAGCTTCTGCCCTTCCTGAATTTCAACGGTTCTTGAAAGATAGGCATTTTCCCTGAGCACTTCCGCATATACTGCATACGCCGCCAGAAAAAGAACAACCGAAGCACAGCTTAATGCGAAAGGAAGCATCATAAAGTTAAACCGGAAGCTCAGTCCGGCTGCAGCAAAAGCCGCAATAAACATGATTCCGCTGAATCCGATTACTTTCTTCTGCTCGCTTTCCCTTTCGTTCAGATTCAGACGTTTTTTCAGCAGTTCCGGACTTTTCTTCATCATGATCAGTCCGGCCGCAAACATCGGCACAAACAGAACCGCTGTCAGAATCATTCCCTGCGGATAACGTAACGTTCCCGCAGGAAGAAACAGCAGCAGTGCAAACAGCAGAAGACCCGAAAAGTATAGTAGTATCGCTTTGACAAACAAACTCCTGCTCATCAGCTATTTCTCCTTCAGTGAAGTGACAAACCTGTAAATAATTCCGTTGACTTCTTCGGGTTTGTCGGTATTTGCATTATGTCCCGCATCTTTAATTCTGTAAAATGGAAGCTTTTCTTTTTTTGCCCATCTTTTATTGTAGCTTTTTGCAGATCCTGCTTCATCTTTTTCACCGCATATCAGTATCGCCGGGCAGTCAATCACATACGGAAGATCCGCCTCCATCGCATCAGCAAGGAGCTTGAATCCGTGGCCGGAAAGCCGGCAGTACTCATCCTTTGAATAAGAATCTACAAACAATCTCATAATACTGCGTCCGTACTCTGTTTTTGAGCATCCGTTAACCCCGAGATTTTTCAGCATTTTATACGGAAACATGCGGAACATCGGCTCAGTCCGCTTCAGCATCCATATTTCCGCAGCTGTCACATAGCACCTCTTCAGGGGTGCCGAATCGATGGAAACAAATCCGGCTGCTTCACCGGGATATTTTTCCATAAAGCACTGTGCAACATAGCCGCCCATGGACTGTCCGATCAGAACCGGATGCCGGATTTTTTCGGCTTCCAGGATATCATGAAGCCATTCAGCTTTCCGCATCAGCGTAAAGTTAAGATTAAACGGACGCGACAGCCCGTGTCCCGGAGCATCCCAGGTAAAAACATTAAATTCAGAGCTGAAAGCCCCGGTCTGTCTGTCGAAAAGCCGGTGATCGGCAGTCAGACCCGGCAGCATAACCAGTGTCAGCCTGTCCTCCCGTATATCATTGGTCCAGTAAATGATATTTCCTGAAGCAGTTTTGAATTCATGTTCAATCATCATGATATTCCGCCTTTCCCTTTTTCAGGTAGATTTTCTTCCAGAAGCTTAGCAGTTCGCTGAAGTCCCGCTCCATTTCATCAATATTCAGGTTCCCGAGCTTCATCTTTTCCCAGAGGTATCCTTCGGAAGCGAGATACATATCTTTGTACATCATCTTCAGATCAATCCCCGGAATAAAATCGTCCGGATTCAGATTTTCCAGCTTTGCACTTGCATGAATCTGAATATAGCGGTCCATACTGCCGCGTATTTCACGGCATACTTCAGGATCCTCCTCGCAGAACGCCTTCACCGCAAATGTTCCCATGTCGGGATACATGCGCATCAGTCTGAGTTTGGCGTTCTTGCCGCTTTCCATGCTTTCAAACAGATCTGTCTGCTGATAGCATCCGCTCTTTTTCATTTCTTCGATGGTTATTTCCGCGCAGAAAGTCCAAAGATACAGATACAGTTCCTTTTTGTTGTGAAAATAATGAAAAAGCAGCGACTTACTGATGCCGGCAGTTTCCGCAATCTCCCTCATCGGACTGTTTTTATACGTATTCTGCGAAAACACATGAAATCCGGCATTCAGAATTGCCCGCTGTTTTTCTTCCGGAAGAGAATAAAATTTCTGATTCATAATCCGCCCCTGTTAACCGTTCCGGTCAATCTCATTCTAAATTCGTTGACCGTTCCCGGGAAGGCCCTTCTTAAGGTATGCATGAAAAAGATCAGATATTATTTTCTTCTGTATTTCTCATAAATACGGCTGTAGGCAAATACCAGCATGATGCCGCCCGCCGGAATTCCGGCAAGCATCACAAGCCCTGCCGTCTTCGGTGAAAAGAAACCCATAATTACCGAAAGCCAAAAGATTCCCGAAAAGGCAATCCACATGATACCGTTTGCTCTGTTGTAAGCAGGAACATCACTGATTTCTTCGCTCTTTACAGAGGTTCCCGACCAGAACCACATTGGTTCCCTGCGGTTCCATGCATAAATTCCGAGAAACGTAAAAAGCAGACTGCACGGAATCATGATGAATAAAAATACAATGGTGCTTCCCATAATGATAATTTCCTTTCCGCTATCTGTTTTTTCTGATCAGCGTTTTATAGTAATCAACCGCACCGGGAAGACTGTATGTATCAAGATATTCATTCAGGCCGTGCATTCCCTTCATCTGTGCAGGACCGTAAACAACAGGTGAAAAACGGATGCATGCACTGCAGATTTCCTGATAGAAACGTGCATCGGTCCCCCCTGTCATAACATACGGAATCACCGGCAGTTTCGGGAATACCTCACCGATCACCTCTTCAACCAGCCTGAATGCATCACTGTGTGTATCCACCGGCTCACATGCCGGATATGCGTCCAGGACTTCAACCTCAAGACCGTATTTCTCTGCAATCTTCTTTACTGCCGCATTGCTTTCCTCCATATTCTGATGAGGAATGTAGCGCAGATTCAGAATCAGTGAAGCTTCCTGCGGAAGCACGTTGCATCCGTCTGAACCGGACTGCATTGTCGGCGCAACCGTTGTATGAAGCAGAGCTGCCGCCTGTGCCGAAATGGAGGGCATCAGAATCTCAAGAAGCGGTTTGAACAGCCATAGATTCCCGAAGAGAAGACGCATCCAGAACGGTCCGTAAGGCGCCATTTCGGTAAACATTTCCTGTGCCTGCCGGTTCATAACCGATTTCATCGGACTGTGGGCAGACAGATCCGCAACAAATTTTGAAAGACGCACAATCGGTGAATTCTTCGGCGGATAGCTTGAGTGTCCCCCGTTGGAGCGGGCTATAATCTTAAGATTTCCCTGGCCTTTTTCCAGTACGCCGATCATTGCGTAATTACCCTTCAGACCGGCCATCGGTTCCGTTACAATCGAACCGCCTTCATCATTGACCAGATAAGGCCTGACACCCCTTTTCTTCAGTTCCCTGACGATTTTCGGACAGCCGTCCCCACCGACTTCCTCGGTGTTTGAAGAGGACAGATAAACATCCTGTTCCGGAACATATCCTTCTTTCAGCAGTTCCTCTGCCGCCTGGAAAAACGACATAACCGAGCACTTGGTATCAGCACTGCCGCGGCCCCATATTCTGCCGTCTTCTATATCACCGGAAAACGGCTCATGTTCCCACTTGCCTTCCGCCGGAACAACGTCCTGATGTCCCATCAGCACAACAGGCCTGTCCGAATGCTTTCCCTTCCAGCAGTACAGAAGACTTCCGTCAATTTCTGTTTTCTCAAGATTCGCATGTACAAGCGGAAAGAGCCTTTCCAGAATCTTATGAAACTCCAGAAACTTTTCACGCTGAATCTGTCCCTTGAAGGATACTGTTTCAAAACGTATCATTTCAGCCAGCTTTTCAGCATATTCCTGTTCTCTTTTCCTGTCCTCTGCCGGCTTCCAGTCAGATGTTTTCGCCGGCATCATCAGAGTTCTGATTACTGCCGCAAGAACAAGAAGCAGAAGTAATCCGATCAGCCCGAGTATGATATACAGTACGGTCATGCTTCATTTCCTCCTTCTGAAGTTTTCTGTTTTTTCCGGAAGCTGAGATACGACAGTCCGATTGCAAGAGCTCCGCTCGGAATCACCATCATGCTTGTTGACCCGATCAGCGACGGCACAAATACAAACAGCAGTGTCATAACAGTCAGTACAATCAGCGCAGCCTTTCTGTCCGCACGGTAGTATTTGCATGCCATCGCGCCGAACAGTGCAGGAACCACATTTTCAAATGCGGGCTGAAGTGCCGGTGACTGCAGAACAGGCTGAAGCGGTATCATCAGAAGCACACCCAGTGCCAGAACAATGATCGTAACAAGAGATGATGTTGCGATTGACAGGGTCGCAATGATTTCGTTTTCCGGAGTGCCGCTTTTTACACCGACAATATCACGTGCGTTGATTGCACAGGGAATTTTCATGTTGATCAGGTTGCCGGTGATAAATGCAAGATAACTGCCGCCGGCACCGAGCATTGGAACATAAATCAGATATTCAACGATGCCGCTGACCAGATATACGATGCCCACGCCCAGAAATGCTTTGAGCACTGCAGGGATATTCGGCATGGCCTTTAAATAGATACCGATGACATAAGGAGCCGCCAGCAGAAGAATCAGGACGGACGCAGTAAGAATCCTTCCCAGCCTGTGGGTGGTTTTCAGATAGTTTTCGTAGTATTCACGTGCAGTTCTGTTTTCCATAAGCGTCCCCCTATCCGATCAGTCTGCCGAAAAATATCGCCGCAGCCATAGCCGTCAGCATACTGCCGGCAACCGAAAAGCTGTCAACCCAATCGGCTCCGGTCCTGTTTTTAATATAGATAAAGACCCCCATGGCAGCCGCAGAAGTCACAGCCACTGCCAGAGGAAGCCAGCTTCCCTGAAAAGAAAACATTCCGTTTCCCGAAACAATGGTTCCGATATAACTTGCGATATAAGCTGAAACCAGTCCGATGAACATAGCTGTCATCGCTGTGTCTCCAAAGCCCGACATGCCTGACTTTTTCTTTTTTCCGCCTTTTTCCGGATGTGACGGTGAAACAAGGCGCCTGGAGTATGCCTCTCCGTTAAATATCACAAGGACCATTCCCCACATGATGCACAGACTCATCAGAAATGCGATTGTCGCAAAAGCTTCCGGAGTCATATTGGCAATCGACAGTCCGCCGATGCCTGCAGCTTCCGAAGCCGCCTCCGCCACCTGTGTTTCATAATGCAGCGCCCCGATAACAGACAGCCTCAGCCAGGGCCACGGTGTTCCGAGACTTCCCGAAAGCGCGATAACACCAAGCAGAATGCCTATGCTTGGCAATACGGCAAATGTTGTGCTTGCCGTAATCACACGCTTCATTTTGCTTTCATCAATGCCGAGCTGTCTTCCTGCCCTGTATGCGCGCACTGCAAAAACAATGCAGATCACTGATACGAACAGAATGATGCCGCCGCAGATCAGATACATCACGGGACTGTTAAGTTCTGCTAAAAGTTCCATAGACATTACTCCTTCTGTCAAGTTCGGATATAAAACGGTGAGAATGATTACTGCAGATACACTTCGGAAAATACAGCTGATGGTTCAGTTTGTCACCTGATATCTCAGACGTATATATGAATCCTTCAGCACTGAACATTCCGTCAGTTTCAGAACGCCGAGTTTATTCAGTTCACTTCTGAATCTCAGGGATTCACCGTCGATTAATGTCGGCGTATCTTTTCCCCCGATCAGCACCGGTGCCACTACGATATCAATATAATCAATGAGCTTTTCCCTGAGAAACAGACTGTTTACGGTTCCTCCGGACTGTACAGTCAGTCTTTCGCATCCGAATTTTTCCTTCAGCTGTGCAAGTGCGTCACCAAGGGACAGCTGTTCCTGATAAATAATGCGGAGGTTTTCTTCCTTCATACCGAATGCCGGATGTTCCGGATTTGAGGTAATCAGCACCGCCGTCTGAGATCTGGCACAAAAATTTCTGATGCCGGTCTCATTCAGATGGTGATTGTCAAGCAGCACAAATGATACAGGGGTTTTTTCCGGCACCGGTTTTTCATTAATGCCGAGTTTTGCCTGTACTTTCCCGGTGTTAAATGACCACAGGTCCGTTTCCTGCTCAATCTCGTAATACTGATGAAGTCCCTCGCGTACACCCGGAATCAGCGGGAAATCGCTGTCAACATCCATTTCATCCGTACTTCCGGTACTGATTTTCCCGTCAGCCGACATCAGCATAAACAATGTAGTAACCGGTCTGTTCATCTGTCACTCTCCTTTCGGAAGAATCACGCTTCATTTTAAACTGGCTGCTGCAGAACAAAGACGGCGCACGCTTCTGCAGTAAATGATTCTGCTGTCCCTGTCCGCAGATATTTTCTATATTTCAGTATACAATTCCGCAAACAATCCGTCATCCGAAAGAGAAATCCCCTTCTGCATCACATAATTAAAAAATCCGGAGCATATCACTCCGGAATTCTCTTTTGATATTCAGGCCTGCTCAAGGGCATGAACCAGCTTCACCATCAGTTCATGAGTCGGCACCTTTTTCCCCTGCCTGTGTGCCGCTCTTACAACAGCACCGCTGATATAGTCGACTTCGGTCATTCTTTTGTTCTGTAGATCCGAGTAAATACTGGTATATCCGCCGGGTGCAGCCTTGAGATGGTTTTTGATCCGTTCAGCCTGCTCGGCAAATTCAAACCTGCAGCCTTCACCTCCGGCAATATCACACAGTTCTCTGATCAGGTCGCAGCAGATATCCCATGCATACATATTTTCCGCAACAAATCCCTGCGGTTTTCCGAGTACGCCGGAAAGTACGCTGGATGATGCGTTGATCATCAGCTTGTTCCAGACAATGAACTTGATATTGTCAGTCACCTTGCAGGGAAAACCTGCCTTTTCAAAGATCTCTGCGATCTGTCCGACTTTTGCATCATTGTCTTTGTTATGTTCCCCGATCCTGCCGATCACTGTTTCGCCCAGTCCGCTGTTTACGATTGTATAAGAGTTTACGCGGTAGCTGCCCAGTGTAGTTGTTCCGATCAGAATATGCTCATCATCCGTAAAATCCCGGAGGATGTCTTCATGCCCCAGTCCGTTCTGAAGCGTCAGAAGACAGGTATCCTTGCCGATCAGATTCCGGCATGCATCAAGTGCATCATGCGTTACATATGCTTTTGTGCACAGCATGATCAGATCCACAGGCTCTTCATCAGCCGCAGAAACAACAGCCCTGATATTGTAATGGCTCATCTCTTTTCCGCGTTTGACAGTAATACCGTTCTTATTAATCAGCCTGATATGCTCCTCGTTGTTTCCGACCAGGAAGACATCTGCCTGCCCGGACAGTTTTGAGCCGTATAAAAGTCCCATAGATCCCGGACCCAGAACCGCAATTTTCATTACATTTCCTCCTTTGTTCATGAATCATGAACGATTAATGCCGCAGTATAAGTATGCAGACTGACGAACATATGCATGTACCGCTGTGATTCCGCAGGCTGCGCATTCAATATATTGAATCATCTGAACTGTAATCAATGATACACCAATTATCAGTTCATAATAATGAAAGTTCTTCAGTAAGGCGCTTCCGGCAGATGTTCAGGCAGCTGCCGTATTCTGTCATTCAATAGTTTTCAGGCCGTCATAGAGATCATTGAATGACTTTACGCGTAAGCATCTTCCGTAGGAGAATTCCCTGCTGTCACCGAATTCCAGCAGAAAGCATTTGGACAGCTCCTCCACTGTCTGTTCAAGTGTGCCGAAGAACTGACGGTACGCAAAATCACGGGCTGCCGAGCCTTCCTCAAAGCAGCTGCAGATCAATGATTCCGTAAGCTGATCAAGCGGGTACATTTTAATATGCATTAATTCGTGAATGATCACTTCCTCAATATTTTCCTGTGCCGGATTTGCGGCATTCAGCACGAGAACCGCCTTCCTGTCATCACAGTCGATTTTGAAATCGCCGGTCTTATTCCATGAGGGATCTTCCGAAAATTCCAGCCTGACATCCCATGCAGGAGTAATCCTCAGCTTCCGGATATATTTTTCAAATAACTCTCTTGCCTGTTCCCTGTCCATAATTGTCCCTTCACCAACCGTTATCTCAGTATTTTGTTCATCGGTTTTCCCTTTGCCAGTTCATCAACCAGCTTGTCCAGCTGGCGGATTTTTTTCATCAGCGGGTCTTCAATCGTTTCCACTCTTACACCGCATACTGTACCGGTAATCAGTGCCGCCCGGCTGTTATATGACGGTGCATGAAGAAAGAAATCTGCATAAGTCGCATCCGGATCAACTGACGATGCATCATATCCGGTCAGCCACCGGATGATCTCATCCACTTCCTCCTTCGTGCGGCCCTTCCGTTCAGCTTTGGCCACCAGAAGCGGATATACCTTTGAGAACTTCATTTCATACACTGATTTTCCTGCCATATTCTTACCTCCCGGCCAGTCAGACATCTATGCTTCCACATCCGCCGACTGATTTCTTTCGCGGATCACAACATTCACAATGTCTCCGTCACCTTTTCCGAGCTGCCTTCTGATCGACTTGAGAAGACCAATAATCCAGCAGATATTTCCCTCATGATCCTTCACGCCCATGTTTACAATACTGCCGTCGTACCCGATGCCGTCAAATTCAGCATGAACTTTCATGCGCCCTTTTCCGGATTCCTCCCTGAGATCCCACGGAAAAATGATATACGCTCCTCCGTTTTCCCCAATCTCATGGATCACCGCCTCAAATTCATACTGTTTCTGCTTCACAAATTCACCTGTATTCCTGTCTGTACAATACAATGCAAGCATAACACATCCTTTCTGAAGGTACCGCAATATTACTGCAAATAGTATTCCCTGCCGAATCGGGAAAATGAAAAGCCGTATTGAAACGGCTGAATCACAAAGCTGCATTGCCTTCAGATATCTGTCCGGCTGAGCTGAAAGAATCTCATTCCTGCGGTGTTATATCGACCTGGATATGTCCGTTATTATCCATGTAAACTTCCATCAGATAATGATACTCCGCTCCCCGGTCACTGATCACGAATTCTGTTTTGCCGAGTTTTGACGCCTGAATGCCTATCATGCTGTCCTCTCCGGTTCTGCGGATCCAGACCTCTGCATCAGCACCTTCCATAACCGTAATACCGGCATCTTCAGATAAAACCGGGGAATCCGGAAGGAAATATGCAGTGTTGATCTGAACCGGCGGCTGAATATAAAGCATGACTGCCAGACCCGCAGCCGCAGCAGCCAGACCCGCAGCCTTCTTTACGGTATTATCCGTAAAAGCATAGAGATAAATCAGAATCTGCGCCAGACAGAATACACCCGTAATCAAAAGACGGGGAAAATGATAATATGACATTCTGAACCCGCTGAAGCTTTCCGATGCCAGAAACACCAGCACAGGCAGCAGAATCAGCAGACTCAGCCAGTTTTTCCGTCTGATATACCAGCCGATATATGCCATCGGGAAGGTCAATAGCGTCCAGATAAACCAGGTCCCGTAGTATCTGAACAGGCCAAATCCCATACCTGCAAAAGGCACCTGAAACAGATAGATCAGCGGCTGGCTGATCAGAAAAAACACAAATGTTTTGACTGCAGATTCCAGAGGCTTTCTGCAGTTAGACATAATAATGACAGCAAAGAAAATCCATGCTTCAAGGTAAACACCCATCCGTCTGAAAGAAGTGCCGTCAAAAACCGGAAAAATCAAAAAGACAGCAGTCAGCACTGCCGTAGAGACCGCAAAAATAATGACGGCAGGCCAGCTCATATTGATCCCGCCGTACAGTCTGTCAGTCAGTCTCCTGATGATCCTCTTCTTTCCGTTCATTGATATATCCCCCTGACAGCTAAAAGCTGAACTGAATCGTTCCTAAAAAATTATATTAAAGTAATGATCATCAGTCCATCATGGAAACGGACGTAATACTGCCGTGAAGGATCATTGACCATTACTGTATAGCTTCAGCAGACATCCGCGCGTCTTTTATCCCAGTGCGGCATCAAGAACCATCATCAGGACAAACCCCACGGAAAAAGCCATGGTACCGGTATTGGAGTGTTTCCCTTCCGACATTTCCGGAATAAGTTCTTCAACCACGACGTACATCATCGCACCCGCAGCAAATGCCAGAAGATAAGGCAGCACAAATGTTACCGCGCGAACCGCACTGATTGTAAATACCGCAGCCACCGGTTCAACAATACCGGACAGCACGCCGTATGCAAATGTCTTCATTTCCGGCATGCCTTCCGCCCGCAGCGGCATCGAAACAATCGCGCCTTCGGGAAAATTCTGCAGAGCAATGCCGAGTGCGAGTGCGAAAGCTGCCGCAGCACTGACACTGCTTTCTCCGGAAAGCCAGCCGGCATAAACCACACCGACAGCCATTCCTTCCGGAATATTATGCAGCGTCACTGCCAGAATCAGTTTCGTTGTTCTGCTGAAGCTGCTGACAGGTCCCTCGCTCTGCTGATCCATATGCATATGCGGAACAGTGCTGTCGAGAAACAGCAGAAAACCGATGCCTGTCATAAACCCCACCGCTGCCGGAACGAAAAAAAGCTTTCCAAGATTCTGTGCTCCGTCAAGCGCCGGCTGCAGCAGGCTCCAGAAAGACGCTGCTGTCATTACCCCTGCAGCAAAACCGGTAAGTATTCTCTGAAGTGTTTCTGAAATGCTGTCCTTCAGCAAAAACACCATAGCTGCACCAAGAACCGTTCCTATAAAAGGAAGCATGATTCCGCTGAATAACTGTATATTCACTTTATTAACTCCTTAAGAAATATCACTTTTCTTATCCTCTGCATAAATCAAAGTTAGTTATATCTAACTGCATCTATTATACATGCTGAATTTACAGAATCAAGCATTCGGCATCAGACTGAAACAGCAGGTCAGATTCATGCAGAAACAGGACGATCCGGCATAAAAAGAAAAGCAATTGAAGCAGAGTGTCTTCAGATCGCGTGCAGACAGAAATCAGGACCGGCAGATGAAGTGTCCGGTCCTGTATCCATTGTGTTTTATTTCCTGCTGATGTGAAAATCGCAGCGGTCTGCCCCTTTTCCGAGTGTTGATGATCTTTCGAATTTTATACCCGGAAGACCGCCGTAGATCCGTTCGTCATTATCACAGAAAATTCCGGTAATTTCGGGACAGCCCAGTTCAGTTGTGATCCGGCAGTACGGACAGGCCGTAACATCCATCCGGTACTCTCCTTTCTTTCCGGGATAGAACGTATTTTGAAAACCGTTATCCGGACCAAATACCCTTTTTACAAGAGGATCCCACATGCGGATGAACAGGTTCGGCATCCCGGGAAGCTTCATCAGCTTCTGCAGTTTCGCTTCTATGCTGATACATCCCCTGACAGCTCCGTTTTCAATTACCTGATATGCTTTCTCCCGTCCTATCTCATCCCGCAGAGTCAGATAGACTGCCGCTGAGGGCAGAATCCTTTCGTCCGAATGAATATGCACACCTTTCGGAAGTGAGCTGTAACGGATCAGGAGTTCTTCAAGCTTCTTTGACGCTTTATGCCAGAGGTCATCACTTTGCGCCTTCGGCATGATTTTATCCATTTCTTCTTTGAAAATATATTTTTTACTCAGTATTTTTTCTGCATTTTTCATGTTTATTCTCCGAATTCCGCAGGGTATTCCACATGAACCTGAAGCAGGTCGGCCGGATCAGACCGTTTATATGAACATTAGTCAGCGGGTGATTCCGGAACTGCGTTTTTTCAATGCTGCATTTCTTCAAAAGAACCTTCCGAACAGCCCTTTCTTCTCACAGGGAGCTGATTCAACGGAAAGACAGGTATAACCTGTGGCATCAATTGCGGCTTTGAGACCGGCTGTATCCACGGCCTCCTCTGTCAGGAAGGAAGCTTCCTTTCTGTTTCTGGATGCTGAGACTTTCTTTGCAGAAGGCACTGCTTTCCGGATTGTGTCGCATATATGTGCCTCACACATACCGCACATCATTCCGTCAATTTTCATTGTTATCTTTTTCATCTGCCTGTCCTCTCTTTCTGTATCCGCAGAACGGTACTTTCGAAACCGAAGTATACTGACGGATAAAATCCGATTCACCGCCGGCCTGAATTTGTGTTCCTGTCACACGTGTTAGTGTACACTAACCGTTTTAAAATATAGACTTGAAGGAAAAGAAAATCAAGACTGCCGCATATAATAAGCATCGCCCTGTCATCCCGGATCACTGACGCAGCAGAACCAGTATTCTTATTATTCAGACAAATGAATATACCGGCAATCCATGCGCCTGCTTCACGGAAAAACTCTTTCGGCTTCGGCCGCAAAAAAACCGGCAGTTACGGATATTCCTCCTGCCGGCAGTTCAGTACTGATCAGTTTATTTCAGCAGCTCCCTGATCACCTCTCCGGCGTCTGCGCTGATGCAGACAGAGCGCTCTTCAATCTGTTTCGGACATACAGCATCATCATAATTGAGACAGGCATAAAAGGCCGCCGGGTTATCGTTTGTCATCTGCCAGAACGGATATTTGATAATCACCGGCGTATTCGCGCCGACACCTATTTCCAGAAAAAGAATATGCTGACCGGCATGCTCTGCAAGATAATCCGCATATGCCGCAGATGCCTGAAACCACCCTTCATTTTCCACGAAGGAATCATCTCCCCTGAGGTTCATTGTGACTTCCGATCCGTCATACGGGTGCTTCGGGATTAAGCCTGCGGGTATCTTCAGTGAAACACCGCATTCCGGCATTTCAAAGATTCCTTCGGCATTCCTGACAAATCCCTGGGATTCCATCGCCTTCATCACCCACTCTTCGTTATCAAATGTAATTCTGTTGGATGGATCCGTGCTCTGAAAAAGGCCGTAATCTCCCTGTGTGTAAAACAGACGTTTCTTATCAAAGCCGGCTTTCTGAAAACAATGATCAACATTTGTGGTGATCACAAAATAGTCTTTTTCCTTAACAAGTTCAAACAGATCGTTATAGACAGGCCTGGGAGGATCCATATAGCGGTTTACGTAGATATTTCTTGCCCAGAATGCCCATCTTGTCTCTGCATCAGGATACGGATAAAAGCCTCCTGAATACATGTCCTGTATTCCGAAGCACTCTTCAAAATCAGAAAAGTATCTGCTGAAGCGTTCTCCGCTGTAAATAAATCCAGCAGATGTCGAAAGCCCTGCACCGGCTCCGATCAGGACAGCATCGGCTGTTCTGATTTCCTGTTTCAGTCTGCAGACTGCTTCCCTGCGGGTAAGATTTCCTCCGGTCAGGCCGGAACGGAATCTGCGCACGCCGTCAATACCCCGTCTGATTGTCTCCCGGTAACCGTCAGGCTGTTTAAAATAACTCCTGTTCATAATATTCTCTGTCCTCATCTTTAAAAACATTGAAGATCACTCTGTTCATCGAAGCCGGATGTTCTGTCAGCCAGTCAGTCACTGTTTTTACCGCGATCTGTGCAGCTCTCTTATTCGGAAAACGGAAGACTCCTGTGGAGATACAGCAGAACGCAGCAGTTTTCAGATCGTTTTCCAGGCACATATCAAGTGTATTCCTGTAGCAGGCTGCCAGATCCTGTTCCAGCCGTTCCGTCAGTTTTCCTGATACGACCGGACCGACAACATGGATCACCTTCTTTGCCGGAAGATTATACCCGTCCGTCAGCATCGGTACAGCCGTGGGCTGTTCATAATCATCACCATATCTGAGACGAAGTTCTCTCATCTTCCCGGCACATTCCGCACGAAGCTGAATTCCGGCATATGTATGGATGCAGTTATCGATGCAGGCATGCATCGGAACAAAGCATCCGAGCATCTGTGAATTGGCCGCATTTACAATCGCATCAACGGACAGCCTCGTAATATCTCCCTGCCAGAGGGAAATACGGTCCGCAAAGGGATGGCTGCTTCCAAGATCCTTAACCGCCGGAATATCGGAAATCCGAACGATACCGTTCAGTCTGTTCCTCTCCTGCAGGTATTCATCCTGAATTTTTATAACAGAAGCAGGCATAACCCCGGGCATACGGATATTCATCAGTGATCGGAGAATCTGTCTTTTTCCTTCCGGATCGGCCGGTGTCTTAAGATTTCTGTACTGTACGGAATCTTCCTTAAACTGTTCCAGAAGATAATCGAGCCTCTCGCTCTGATTCATTTCTGCGTCCTCCCACTTCATACTTTATAAAGATGCTGTTTACCGTCTGACAAATGACTTCATTTCCTGCTCAAGGAGACGGAATACGTTTGCGACCAGATAACCGTCAGCGACCGCATGATTCAGACGGACACTTACAGGCATGACCAGTTTGCCGTTTTCCTCTCTGTATTTTCCCCAGTTGATGATCGGTGCAAAAAACAGATATCCGTCGGGCAGCTCAATATTCAGAGAATCATAAGAGAGCCATGAAATATAAGATGCGTCAAACCAGTTCGGATGATCAGCCATATTCAGGCCGTATTCCCTTGTCTTCTTTGCTTCTTCAACATCCTGTACCGCACCTGCATAAAATCTGCTGTAATCCTCATCATATTTTGTGTATACAGGCGTACAGGTTTCCGTATCTTCATGAAAAACATACTGTGTAGGATTGATGACGTCATAACAGATCAGTTCATCCGTCTGCCAGAGGTAACCCATTCTGTAGTCTTCACGGGAATTGAGAACCTTTGAAAGAATATAGAGAAAATTGATGTAAAACTTTGTGCCTTTCTCTTTTGAATAATGAACAAGATCCGTAACATCAATTCTTGCTGTCATTGAAGTCGAACACCTGCAGTCCTCTGAAAAATGACGGAATACTCCCTTCCGATAGTATGTCTCTCTGTCTATAACTTTATAATTCATAATAATCACCTCTCCGAAACTCAAACTGTTTGTTCACAGGTCTTTTTTCAGCAGCCACCAGGCAGTTTCTTCATATACCGGCTGCATGTTCTCATCCATTCCGCAGGGATCGTAATGGCAGTCCTTAATCCTGGTACTGAATCCCAGGCGACTGTAGAGTCTTATGTTCTGAGGTTCATCAATGCCGACGCCTATTGCTGCACTTCTGAAACCCATCTGTTTCAGATCTTCAAGTGCTGCATTTATCAATCCGGTTCCGTACCCCTGCCCGCGGCACTCTTTTTTTACCCGGAATGCACAGAGATAAGCTGTATTCCTGCCATCCGCAAAATCTTTATCTCCAAGATTCAAAAAAGCATATAATTCACCGCACAGTTCACCGTCATTGTCCAGAGTCCAGAAAACAGCATTGCCTTCGCAAATGTTATTAAAGAAAAATCTGGCGGTCGGCGGTGCCGTATCAGCATCACGGCAGCCCCATAATGCAAGCAACTCATGGCCTGAAGCTTTTCTTATCAGCATGAATATCACTTCCCCGGAGAATTCTCTGCAGGCGTATCAGAATGCCTTTCATATTTTCTCCCCTGCACATGTTCATTATGAAGGAAAATCACTTATTTCGGAATCCGCATAAAATAGTGTGCTTCATCCTCTCCCGTAATCCGCGCACCATTTTTCAGCATGACTTTCTGTGACGCGATGTTGTCTTTGTTAACGCGCAGAAAGATCTCATCCTCCCGGATGATGCCCCTTGCAGTTTCAATCGTCATCTTCAGTCCTGCAGTACCGTAGCCTTTACCGCGCTGATCCTTCCGGATGCTGTAGCCGATATGGCCTGCACCGTGACGGAGTGCTTCCGTAAGATAATGACGGATCCGGAATTCACCGATCAGAGAATCCCCGTCCCATAAGTAGTAATATGTTTCCGGAACGAACCAGTCAGGCATATGAACGGGATGTTCATGGGATATCATTTCCGGAAGAACTCTTTCCTTATAGTCATTATAACTGACCCCGTGATACGGATTTGTCAGCCCGTTCTCATCTGCCGGCAGCTTTGCTGTATATTCCCACTGTGCAAAAGCATCATCTGTATTGATTTTCCTGAGTTCCATCGCAATCCCCCCGCAAACCGCTGACTTGTGCTTCACAATGCAGTCTGATTCCTTCCTGCCGTCTGGTTTGAGAGACTGCTGAAGTTCCGTCCGGATCATATCTGCATCAAATATGATAATAACATCGCCCGGGATGTACAGGATATGAATACTGACAGAAACCGCTGCATGTGACAGCAATGAAAAATTCCGCAGTCTTCCCGGAGCCAGTGACGGGACCCTGCTGCGGAATCGCGGAGATCATGGAACGGCTTTGCAAGGAATAAGAGGATGCCATCAGGCCGGTAATATCACAGTGATTCCGGTCAGCGGCGCAGAGGATGGTTCTGCCGCCCGGTTCCTGTAAAGCGGCTTTATTTCACTGTCACCTTTCTCAGAAGTACGCTTCTTGCGCATTCTTCGGTATCATCATCCTCTATGTAACCATCGTATGGTGCAGATGGATCCGTATATTTCTTCGTAAACGGACTGCAGATTTCAGTTCTGTGCCTGAAAGCAAAATCAAGATCATCCGTCCATCCGGTATGTCCGGGTATAATTTTGACCGGCTGTTTTCTTGCCCGAATGTTATTTTCCAGTTTTTCAAGTGACTGCACAGCCAGCTTATTGTCCTCCGCCAGTGTGCTGATGAAGCTGTATCCGCCGTCAGCGCCGAACCAGATCGTATCGCCGGTGAAAAGATATGCATCATCAATCAAATACACCATGTGTCCCCAGGTGTGCCCGGGAACCAGAATACATTCGATCCTGATATCACCGATACGGATCACTTCACTGTCTTTCAGAAGTCGTTTCGGATTATTGATCGTTACCATCGGCAGCTTATAGAGCCTGTGTATGACCCGGCGCCGTGCTTCACCGGTCAGATAGCGGTTTTCAATCTCGCCGATATACACCTCTGCGTTTTTAAACAGCTGTTCGCTGTCCGGTTCGAGTGCACCGACGTGATCTGTATCCTGGTGTGTGATCAGGATATGCCGGATTGAGGCCGGATCGATATCCAGCCAGCCCATCTTTTCCTGCAGACGCGCATAGTTATAGCCTGCGTCAATCATGATTGTGACGCCGTTTTTTGTGTAGAAAAAGATATTTGCAACCCACTCCCGGACGCAGCTGACATGCCCGTCAATTCTGCCTGTATTCAGCGGTTTGAAAATTGCTTTTCCGCGAAACAGACGGCTCATGGATTTCTTTTGATTTTCTGAATCTTTCCTTGCCATTTTAACCTCCTTCAAAACAACATAATGATAATCGCCGCAGCTGCCGCCCCTGCGATCCAGATCAGTGTCAGGATCGCGCGTTTCTTAAAGACCTGCGGCCAGGTCTGCACGTATTGAATATCCTCAGTGCCGGGTATCATCCAGAACCGGCTGTGCCCCACCCAGAGGCGGTCAATCACGATTCCGTCGTACCAGTTCATGACTTCAAGAAACAGCAGTGCCTGCCGGTACGCCGGCCAAAAGCAATCCTGCCCATTCCAGACACGGATTATCAGAATCAAAGCCGCTGTCATCACGGAAAAAAACGCGGTCATAAAATATTTCCGTTTCTTTCCTACCGTTTCCCTGTCTGTCAGTCCAAGTTCATACACCCTTTCCCGGACAGGTTTCGGATAGAAGTACAAACCGTTCAGCGCATTATTTCCCACGCCGGTTTTTACCATTACCGTAAACAGGGCACAATATAGAATCAATTGCAGAATGATCATGCTTATTACCCGTGAATGCCTCTCTTAATACTTCAAAACAACCGAATAATCCATCAGCGCATGCAGGAGTACGGGCAGCCAGATCGTGCCGGATTTCTCTTTGAGCAGCTGCATAAGACATCCGTATACAGCAAAACCAGCCGCATCTGATGTGAGAAAATGCAGAATGACTGCACCTGTGATTTCACCCCAGCCGGCAGCACTGAACAGATGCAGCAGAGCAAAGCAAATATTCGGTATCAGGTAACGCACCGGCCAGCGGAAATCCCGCAGGAACCAGGTACATACGTCTCTACACACAAATTCCTCGGCAAATGCGATAAAGACTGAATAATAGAAGAGACTGAACAGGACAGCTGTTTTGTCTTCACTGACAATCAGAGAATACACGGTAATCACCGAGATTGCAGAGATGAGTATGCAGGCTGAAATCCGCTGCCATTTCCCTTTCAGCGTCATATACATCTGCTGTGCAAAATCCTTGTGCAAAAGCAGTGCGGACAGAATCAGCAGAGCAGCCGGAAAAAGAAATACTGCTGCGCTTTGCATAAAGATACCGGGAAGATTCTCTGCGGCACGACGTACGGACAGCAGTTCGCCTCTTCGGGCTTTCGGATAGAGAAATAATGCCGTAATCAAAAATTCCACAGTACAGATCCCGATCGGGAAAAGAATTTTCCATACACTGCATCTCTTCATAATGTTTTCCTCACACGCCGCTTCACGGGGGCACTCAGCCGTCCGGCAGTAAAAGACCGTAGCATATAATGACGCAAGGACGGGTATTTCAATCAAAATGCTCCGGATATTCATGTTCCTGCAGCTTTTATTTTCTGCAGCAGAAGCACCCCATTCCTTCCACCATGGAAACCTCCGCTTTCCTGTAAAGCTTTGAAAGCCGCATGCGAAGGCTCTGCTCTGTCTCATAAGGCGGGGTGAAAAATCCCTTCGGCTGATAGAGATGCCTGATAAACCAGTCGGTCCGCCTGTTTCCTCCCTGCACATAGAAGCATCCGCAGAAGGTACCGCCCGGCTTCAGCACCCGGCAGGTTTCTCTGTAGGCGGCCTCCTTGTCCGGAAAGGCATGAAAACCGTTGAGGGACAGCACAATGTCGAAGCTGCCGTCTTCAAAAGGCAGCGCACCGACATCGCCCTGCCGGAAGGTAATATTCTTAAGCCCTAAAACACCGGCTTTTTCCTGTGCAGAGGCCATCATATTCTCCGAATAATCCAGACAGGTAATTTCCGCATCCGGAAGACTGCTGTAGACCGGCATAGTCAGTATGCCGGTTCCGACCGGGACCTCCAGCAGCTTGCCGGAGAAGTCTTCGGGAATTCCCGACATAGCCTTTTCCAGATAACGGAGATTTTTTTCTTTGTCCATGTTCCAGACGATCCCGCAGATCGCTTTACCCAAAAGCGTGGAACAGGTCATCATCCCGTCGTATAATCCGTCATGCTTTCCTGTCAGCTTATATGCGTTTCTGATTTGTTCCTTCCGTGTCATCCCCTTACCCTCCGAAAACGATTCTGACGATCTTCATCCTGACCAGTCCGTCGCTTAAACGAATCATCAGCTTATGGAATATGCCTACATTCCGGTAAATATCCCGATATCCCCGCATGTAGCTTCTGGATGAGACAGAAGTGAAATGATCACTCCAGAGTGCGAGCCCCGACTCGTCCTCCAGACAGAAAAAGGCGTCTACGCCGGTGATTCCCGCCCCCTTCAGCCAGGTCTTCCGCATGAGCCCTGCGCCGAGCTTATTGCAGGAATCGAAGACCAGTACGCCGCCGGGAAAGTGTTCTGCCATGGCGCAGAACAGCTTTTTCACATCCGCCGTCCTGAAATAGTAGAAAACACCTGTGGCAAAGAAGACTGCTCCGCCGCCGGCATCGATCTGATCCATCCAGGAAATATCGTTCAGGTCACAGGCGAGATTCATTTCACGCTCACCAGCCGGAAGAAGATCATCACGAACCTTAATTACATCCGGCAGATCGATGTTATAACCCCGGCACTGCCCGTTATCGACTTTCAGGAAGGTGTCGTCCAGACCGCAGCCCAGGTTGACCACCGCCGCTTCCGGGTGTTCCTTCAGATACTCCTCCACCTCACAGCGCACGTCATATTGCCGCTGTGCCACCTCTAAAGCCCCGAAAAGTCCGGCTGCCGACTCCATTTTCTTTCGTTTGTCGGCAAAGTCGTAATCCAGACTTTCACAGATTCTTTGTGCCTCGGGATCGAAAAACAATTCCGGAAAATGTTCGGAGCATATAAGCCGCCCGAACAGCGGGATGACCAGTGTCTCCTGAACGGTGTTTTTCTCAATATGATATTTCATAGCATCAACCTTTCTTCCTGTAACCGCAGTCGCAGTACGGTCCGCCGGAAGCCAATGTATACTCCCGGATAAAATCACTGGTGCCGCCTGCTTCGCTCATGGTGTAATCCATACGGCACATAGCCGGAACAAGGTCATAAAGCCCGAGCTCCCGCATCAGTGTGCAGATGCCGCATTTTGTGAATCTGGCTTCATAACCGCTTCCGTCCTCATACGGCAGAAACTCCATGTTCCAGGAATACGGATTCCGGTCCGCAGCACGCAGCGCGGCGGTTTTTTTCAGCCCCTGAATACCCTTTTCACTGAATTTCTTTTTTCCCGTCATCCGGCAGAACCACTTCATCGGGACGGTCATCATAGCTGCGCGGTAGTACTCCTCTGTCTTTTCCAATGTCGGTTTTTCCGGCAGATTCAGCAGAAAAGCAGAAAGCATCGCACAGCTGACGATGTTCATTTTAAATCGGTCACCCTTTTCGAATTCCGGAAGCCGGCTGATGATCTCTTTATATTTCAGCTTTGCCCTGCCGGTGAGAGCCTGTGCCGTTTCAGAATCATATCCGAAAACCGATGACAGGTGTTTCCGGAACGATCCGGCAAACAGCACCCACATGCCATGAGGCATTCCTGTATATCTCATATTACCTGTCTCCCTTGACTACGTGGAAATCGCAGCAGTCGCCGCCCCCGCCGAGGGTCTTTGTGCGCAGCAGCTTTCCTCCTTTATATTCAATCGTCGGATAGTCCATGACGCACATATGAGGCGTCAGGAACATCAGCCCCTCCTGCTGCCCGATCTTGCAGACACCGCACTCACGGTGCGTAACGTAGTATTCCGGCACGGAGAGATCATATGAAAAATCGAAAACCCAGTCCATGGGGTATTCCCGTTTTTGTGAGCGCTGAGATCCGCGGACGTATTTCCTGATCTCTTCGGGATCGAAGCAGTTCTTTCCCCGATAGAATCGCTTCATCATTTCGCTTTTGCAGAGAGCGTCGATCATTCCGTCAAAAACTTCCGTCGTAATATGCTCGGGATCCGCCTTGTAATAGGAGAATCCGTAGCAGGCCATATACATCACCGGCGCAAACATATTGTCTTTCATTGAACCGACGGAAGGTGTTCTTCTGACCATCGCTTCATATTCTTTCTGATGCTTTTTCCTAAACGCACGTATGTTCATCTCCGGTACTGCCCCGGCAGTATATCCGTAGACCACCCTGCTGAACATGAGCGGAAATAATCTGCCTATGACTCCAAGTTTCATTGATTGGCTGCACCTCCTTCATCAGTCTGCGGGCATTTCCATAAATTCATCGATTGCCTTCAGCACCGGCACGGTATACTCTTCACCGCCGAAAAGCCACTGCTCGTGCTGCATATCAAATTCCCGGATATCCGGATTCCGGAAATACTTAATATATCGCTTCCGGTATTTCTCCCCCATCTTATTTGCATAGATAAAGTGCACTTTTGTGTTCTTTACATGGATATCATCCTTCAGACGGGTAATCAGATCCGTATAATACTCGTTTTTGATGGACTCCGGGCTGAATCTTGCAAAGCAGGCTATGAACCGGTCAGCTGTTTCATCATCCATTTCGAAAAAACTTTTGAGCTTTTCTCTGGTTTTCGCCATCTTTTTCCCGTTCTTTGTAAAACCCGTCAGAAGCGGCACGACCAGTTTCGACTGCAGCCAGGCGCTGAATCTCCCGCTCTGATCCAGATCCGGACTCCCGAAAATACCGTGATCAATATGGATGTTTTCACGTTGGATCAGCTGCCCGACAAAGCTGCTGCCCAGCGATGATCCGATTGCGCCGTCCAGACGGCCTCCGTGCTTTTCCTTTATGTATGTTTCTATCTTTTCAGTGACCGTAATCATATCGGGAAAAACCGTATCGCTTCCGTCAAATCCGTCATAGTTGACGCAGATCAGATGATATTTCTTTCCCAGCGGTTCCAGCACTGCCGCAAAGTTTGTCTGATAATCGCAGGCTGTCCCCGGCAGCAGCATCAGGGTCTTCCCGTTTTCAAGCCCCGTTTCCGTAAATTCCATAAGTCGTTCCTCCATCTCACTCATTTGCGGTTTTCCGTCATGCGTCAAAACAGCGTGCAGATCCAGGCCGCCAGCGCAGATCCTGCAGGGAAAATGACCAGCAGCTTCAGGAGCTGGCTTTTGAGGTTGTATCCGTACTTTCTGCCGTTGTACACACGCTCCACTTCAGGGTAATAATGCTGAAAGAACCGGAATCTGCACAGGAGAAACCAGTCGAAAAAGATCATGTCGTAGGCTTTGTAGATCGTCAGGATCAGCACAAAACGCAGGAAGAACCGGATAAAGGAAAAGTTGTTCCGCATGCCGTCCAGGACGGCGATCACGCCCACGCCCAGAATCATCAGAATGCTCAGGATTATCATCACCCATCCCATGGCTCCGGCTCCGTAAAACAGTTCACCGCTTCTTGGTTTCAGCACCATCTGCGCCTCTTTCGGCGCTGATGAAAAGAGCCTCTTATCCTGTACAAAAGCAACTGCCGATATGAGCAGGAGTGTAACTGCCCCGCAGAAGATGATTGCCAAAAACAGTGTTATCAGCATAACGGTTTCCTTCTGTATTTCTCTTTCTTTCTAAACCATATTTCACTTATATGCAGCCGGCACGATCATCAGGAAGTAATTCTGTAAGGCAGTCCATGCTCAGCAGTACCGTCGAAGTATTGTGCAGAAGCGCGCTTGCCGCCGGAGCAAGAAGCCCGAACGCGCCAAGCAGGATCAGCGATCCGTTAAAGCCCATCACGAACCGATAGTTCCTGTTGATGCGCCTCATCAGTGCACTGCTCAGGTGTTTCAGCCAGACCAGCTCCCTGAGATCTTCCGCCTCAATGGTCACATCTGCAACCTCTCTTGCTATAACTGCGCCGGTGCCCACAGCAATGCCTACGTCAGCCAGCGAAAGTGCCGGTGTATCATTGATTCCGTCGCCGATCATAATCACAGTCCTTCCGGCCTGATGCTCTGCCCTGATAAATGCTGCCTTGTCCTCCGGAAGCACCTCTGCCCAGTATTCATCAATTTCAAGCTCATCTGCCACGGCTTCAGCCGTTCTCCGGCTGTCTCCCGTAAGCATTACCGTCTTAGTGATTCCCTCCGCATGAAGCTGGCGAACAGTTTGACGTGCCTCCGGCCGCAGCGGATCACTTATGCCGATCGCTGCGCAAAGCACACCGCCGACGCCTAAATACAGCCATGACAGCGATTGTGAAAGGCTGTCAAAAAGCTGCTGATCTTCAGGACGGATCTTTACGTTCTCGTCTTCAAAAACGAAATGTGCACTGCCTATAACTGCGCGTTTTTTACCGATCTTTGATGCGATCCCGTGCGCCACGACATACTTCACCTCGCTGTGCATCTCTCTGTGATCAAGACCCTGATCGGCAGCCGCCTTTACAACTGCGTTGGCAACGGAATGCGGAAAATGCTCCTCAAGACATGCAGCAGTTCTCAGCATTTCCCGCGGGTTTTCTCCGCCGAAGGGTACAATTTTCACCACTGTCGGGCATGCTTTTGTCAGTGTTCCCGTTTTATCGAAAATCACGGTATCAGCTTCGCTGATCTTTTCCATGAATTTGCCGCCTTTTACTGTTATCTTGCGGCGGCTTGCCTCCCGCATGGCTGACAATACACTCAGCGGCATTGAAAGTTTAAGTGCACAGGAGAAATCTACCATCAGAACCGATACTGCTCTGGCAACATTTTTTGTGAGAAGCCAGGTGAGCAGACTTCCCGACAGGCACCACGGCACAAGTTTGTCGGCAAGACTGTTTGATCTTTCCTCAACAGCAGATTTCAGGCGCTCCGATTCCTCGATCATACGGACGATCCTGTCGTAGCGGTTTTCTCCTGTTGAATGCGTCACGCGGATCACGCAGCTCCCCTCTTCCACGACGGAGCCTGCATATACGGCAGCACCCGTCCTCTTTGCCACAAGCACGCTCTCTCCGGTCAGTGACGCCTGATTCAGCATAACGTCCCCGTCTTCCAGGATCCCGTCCAGGGGCAGAATATGTCCTGTATGGACAATGATCCTGTCTCCGGGAACGATACTGTCAAGCGGGGCTGTGCTCTGCCTTCCGTCTGCGTCCACGCGCCAGACCTGATCGACCTGAAGGGACATGCTCTTTGCCAGGTCCTCCACTGACTTTTTGTGCGTCCATTCATCAAGTGTTTCACCCACGTTCAGCAGAAAATGGACAGACCCTGCGGTCTGATGGTCTCCTGTCAGAAGCGAGGCACCAATGGCAATACCGTCAAGGACATCAACTGTCAGCCTTCCGGATGAAAGCACAGACGCGGCATGTACAAACCGCGGCATGGTCTGAGCGACGGTAATTGCCCTGCGGAAAGGAACCGGCAGAAAGATCCGCTTCAGGAAATGTCTGACGACAAGAAATACGAGTTTTTCCTTATAAGCCCGGTTCATACTGCGGCTGCCGCAGGTCCTGAGATCCACCGCCTGTTCTGCATTTTTGCAGGTAAAGCCGGAAAGAAGCCTGCAAAGCTCTGAGCGGCCGCAGTGATAGATCACAGTAATACCGCATGTCCGCTCATGGACCGTCACCTCATCTATATCCGGCTGAGCACTGAGCCATGCTTCCAGTAAATCCGCCTGCTGCAGGCTCATAGACCGCACTTCTGCCCTGAGCCGCATTCTTCCGGGCAGCTCATGCAAAATCCTGAATCTCATGCTTCCGCGCTTTCTTCGATATATTCTGCCTCTTCAGCTTTTCTGCGGTCCGCATTGATCTGTTTTGCTTCGGCAAGAATATCCGAGCATCCTTCCTGAACAAGCTCCACATGCTTCATAACTTCATCTTTGCCGCGAAGCACGGCAGCGGTCGTGTGCGCATAAACCTTACGGGCATCCTTGCCTGACAGGATCTTTAAGCCGGCTGATCCAAAAAGCGTTCCTCCGAGAAACAGTGCAACTTTTTCGCCGATAATCATTTTCATTTTCTCCTTCTTTTATATTCTTTTGTATTTTCACAGCACAGTTCGGCTGTAAGAAACATGCAACATCTGTACCGCTGTTATAAGCAGGATGCAGTTCATCTTGCATAAGTACTGCGGATCTGATCCCACGCGGGCATCATGGCACGTAGACGGTCGAAAGACGGCATCTCAAAAGAGGACTGTCTTTCCCTTATCAGCTGAAACTCCCTGTCCAGATCTTCCATTTCGCCCGGAGCGTGCCGGCAGTGCTCAGTCGTGCAGAGTGCGCCGAGCCGCGTTCCCGATACCAGGCAGATGACAAACCTGACCATTGCGTTCGCAGGTCCCGGTTCCAGAGATTTTTCATCGCCCTCAGGACGGACGGGATACCCCTGTGCCATGAGCAGATGATAGGCATCCCGTACTGCGTCAAGCAGGAGTTTTCGCTCCGCCCGTGTTGACTTTTTAAGATCACAGCCCGTTTTGTAGCAAAGATAGACAACCGGCAGAATGAATGCCGCATGATATTTGAGCCATGCATCCATATTGTCGCAGACTGCCACGGAGAGCCTGCTTCCGGAGAAAACCTGCTGAAGGACAGCCTTCACTTCATCAGGTATTTCACCCTGTGCTTTTCCTATGGTCAGCCGTCCGTTACCTGTGTGGACAGTCGTAAGTCTTCCGTTTTCCCTTGTGCCTGCAGTAGAACCAAATCCGAAGAGTACTGTTTTCGGTTCCCTGCTGTTTTCAAGTATCCGTCTTTCCATTTCAGAAGCGGACAGGTTATTGCCTGTCAGTATGACGATCGGACTGTTGATTCGTGCAAGATCCGGCAGAATCTTTTCCATCTGCCTGTACTGCATGACAGCAAATACAACGTCGTACCGCTGCCCGTCCGGGACTTCCAGAACATGCGGCCAGTCCACGGTATCCTTTCGCTGAACGTAATGATGGATCCGAAGTCCTTCTGTCCGGAGCGTATCAGCCCATGCACCCCGGGCGATCACCGTCACGTCGCTTCCGCCTGCCATAAGCGCGTGTGCAAGCTGTCCGCCGATCACACCGGCACCGTATACTAAAATCTTCATATCTCCTCCTGCAGAGCCTTCGCTACAGCTTCAGAAACTCCTGTGCCATCTTCTCAGGATAAAACAGCGCCATATCCCCGTGATCCATCCCCGCAAAGCTTTTGAAAACAGTATCGGGAACAAATTTCTTCATATATTTCAGATCCCATTCCCTGGCTCTGCGTTCCTTTTCCGCATACCAGTAGTACATCTTCCCGGAGAACCGCATTGTTTCTTTCGGCATCTGATAATTATTACAGGAGTCAAAGGTGTTCCAGAGCGTCCTGTACGTGCAGTGGCGGAAAATCGCAGCAACATATTTCAGGTCCTCCTCACTGTAACGGGTGGAACTGAATGCCTTCACAACCAGTTTTTCCCCGCCCAGTTTTCCGAGAGCCATCATTGCGAAATCACGCAGTGCAATAAACCGGGTCAGCAGCCATGGCAGCTGATAAGGAGTGATTCCCCCGTCCATGATGTAATTCTGCGCCTTTACTGTTCCGTCCGCAGCCATTCTGAGAACGATGCTTCCTCCCATGGAGCAGCCGTACACCGCCTTCAGTTCCCGAATTCCTTTTTGCAAAAGCTCATCCGCCAGCTGTGATGCGGTCTGCTCAACAGAACAGAAATGCGAATCATCCTTGAGGTCATATCCCGGAAGTGCAGGTATCAGTAAATGGTAATGCTCCTTCAGCAGCGGGATGACATTTTCAAAATAATCCCACGTTACCATCGACGGATGGATCAGCAGGATGCATTCCGGTTTCTCCCTACCAAACTCGATGATCCTCATAAATTTCATTCCTCCGCTTCCGGCAGCGGTTAACCGTCACCGTTTTTCAGGTTAATGCTTCTCAGGTCTTCACCGACTTTTTCATAACCGCCACAGCGCAGGGAATGCGTCCGTCAGCCATGAAGACTTTCACATCTTGATACCCTGCATCCAGGAAAAACTTTCTGTAGCTGTCTGCGGTAAACTGCCGTTTGAAATTCGCCCCGGCTTTTCCTACAGCACCGGCAAAGACGCTTGTTCTTCCTTCAGGGTCTTTATTTATGTAAGTCGGGATAATCAGCATTCCGCTGTCCTTGCAGACCCGGTTCATTTCACTGAGTGCTGTCAGCGGATGATCAAGCAGATGGATCACATTCCCCGCCACAACCTTGTCAAAGCTGCTGTCCGGATAGGAAAGTGCCGTGATGTCAGCCTGTGCAAAGCGTATATTGCGAAAAGCACTGCAGTTCCTTTCAGCCTTTTTCAGCATCTTCCGCGAAAAATCCGTCGCTGTCAGCTGTCTGCATTTCAGGGCAATTACGGCACTCAGAAGCCCTGTTCCGCATGCGCATTCAAGCACCGTGTCATCATGCCCGATCATCTCCGTTACGATCTTCTTCAGCTTCTGATGCGTTTTTCTGTTGATCACATTGACAAAGATGTCATATACACCGGCAACTTTATCCCAGAACATCCGCCGCCTCCCATTAAGTATTCTGTTTCTTCTGCGTGTATTCACTCCTCAGTTCCATGTCCGCTATTGTTAGCAATAGCTAACTCATAGGCTGAAAAAAATACTACTGATGTGTGCAGAGGCGGCTTTGAGGCATCCTCTTCAGCCAGATATGTCAAAAACGCTTATATCCATGTATTCTTTCTTCCGGCATATACTGATTTACCCGGCACACACAGACGCCCCCGTTTACCGGGTATGCTGAACTGACAGATTACCCTTCTGCCTGTGCCTGTTTCCGTCGGTAAACTATGTAAAAGACCGGGGCACCGGGACATGGTTAGATTCCACTAACTAGCGAATATTATATTCCGCATGATGAAGAAAATCAAGATGAAGAACTGCTGAACGACGCACGAACAGGTAACATTACAGCCGGATAAAATAAGCACCGGTGCCCTTTCGAACACCGGAGCGTTTATCTATATCGTCTCAATTTATATACCGCACCCAAACACTTCATCAAACAGGATCGAAATAGATCCTTCACTGCAAAATTCTCTGACGGAATAACCGAGATTCGGAGCTTTGTAAGAATCGTCTGCTCCGGCATCTTTTAATGCCTGCAGCACACTTCTGAGATCTTCGTGCAGTTCCTCTGTAAAGATCCGATCTTTCCCTTCACGACGTTCCACATAATTGTATGATGGCAGTATCTGCTTTGCCTGCAGCGCAAAACGGTTTAATCCTGAATTGCCGTATGAATCAAGTGCATTTACATCCGCCCCCATATCAAGCATCTTCTTTAGGACACCGAGAGCTTCAACTGATCTCTCTTTTGTTGAGAACTCCCTGACGCCCATATATTCATGATCTCTATTCCATCTGCCTGACATCACCGCGCAGTTGATCGCATCATGAAGCACCGGCGTTCTCCATGTGTTGCAGCAGGTCTCATCCTCGATAAAATTCACATCCGCTCCCCTATCCAGTAAATAGCTGGCAATTGCAGTATTTCCCGTTTTGAGCGCGACCTGCAGAGGCGATTGTCCGTCGTCCTTCTTAGGCGGCTTCTTTGCAGCACAATTTACCAGTTCCGGTTTCTTTTCGATGATTTGCCTTACCATTTCAAGGTCAGATGCTCTTATAGCAGTAAACAGTTTCTTCATGTTGCTTCACCTTCCTGAATTATGATTTATTTTTTCCGGCAATTTCACAAATCATATCAAACTCTTTTTATCATCTCTTATCTATGCTTTCATGCAGCGAAAAAGACTCGGGCATTCGGGAACAGATAAGTCCTCGAGTTTTGTGCCTGCAGTAACGAGTTCAATTACTATAGACACCGGACGTACTTCTCGAGGCTTTTTCCGCACTTCGACCAGGAGGTTTTCCTTAGATGAAATGCCCGTAAAAGTGCTTAAAATAAAGGATTTCTACGAGTTCAGCTTTTGCATCAGCACGACAGCCTCGACGTGAACAGTGACGGCAAAACGATCTACTGATATTTGTTTTATTTTTCACGGACCATGTCAGGATTTGTTTTAAAGAAAAATGACCTGGAAACTTTCTCTCGTGTCAAATATCCGTTAGTGACCAGTGTTCCGAGTATCTTCTCCTTCAGATGAGTAGAATTACTGATGCCAAGGTGATCAGCAATCTCTGAAGATTTTCTGGCTTTGCCATAGCAGAATGACAGAATCTCTTCATCAAATCTTGACCCACCTGGTACAGGAGGAAACTCCAATACTGGAAGAAGATTACTGCTTACTCCTTCTGAAAAGGATAGATCCGGCAGCACAAGTGTAAAATGATCCGTCGCGGAA
>JAILGV010000092.1 GCA_024696355.1 Solobacterium sp. | reverse complement strand
GTCCGCTGTTCATCTTTCTCATCAGGCATCTCTGTCTTTTCGGGTTCGGCTGACTGCTGAATCACAGGTTCAGCAGTCTGCGCGGATGCTGTTTCCTGCACAGGTGCACTTTCTGCATGACAGCCGGCAAGCATAAATGCCAAAAATACTGTCAGATATTTTTTCATAAGATTCTCCGTATCGTATTTCCTCCATTTTAGCAATAAAGGCAGAAGAAAACAGCAGATTGATGCAGTCCCGCAGGACTGCATCACTGTCTGCTGTCTTTCTGTTAATGTCTGGAGCGGAAGCGTTCAAGCAGACGCGCTGTAGCGTCTTCCATCGTAACCTGTTCCCGTTTTTTCTCAACGGGCTTTTTAACTTCCCTGCGGTTCTTTGCTTTCTTCCTGTTTTTCCATGCTTCCTTGTTTGCGGCGTCTCTTGCCTCAAGCTGTTCGAGCGGAAGCAGAGAAAGCTGTACGCGGCCCTTGTCCGGGTCAATGCCGTATACCCAGACTTTGACGATATCTCCGACCGAGACAACCTCGGAGGGATGTGTCACCCTCTGCATGCTCATATGGGAAATATGAACAAGGCCGTCTTCGTGCAGACCGATGTCCACAAAAGCACCGAAATCGACAACATTTCTGACCGTGCCGTCCAGCTGGTCGCCGACATGCAGATCGGAAATATCAAGAACGTCGCTTCTCAGCAGCGCGCCCTCGAACTGATCACGGTAGTCTCTCAGAGGCATGCGGATCGCATCCTCGATATCCTTCAGCGTGTATGCATCAATTCCGAGATCCTTAACTTTTTCCTCGGGGAACTGTGCGTCAGGCGTACCGAGCTTTGTAATGCCGCAGGCTTCCATTACCTTTCTTGCGGCTTCATAGCTTTCCGGATGGATGCTTGTTTCGTCAAGCGGTTCGTCTCCGCCGACGATGCGCAGGAATCCCGCGCACTGTGTATAGGCTTTGGGTCCCAGCTTTTTGACATTCATCAGCTGTTCACGGCTGGTGAATCTTCCGTTCTCATTGCGGTAGCTGACAATCTCCCTGGCAATTCCGGCATTCAGACCGGATATATGCATGAGCAGTTCCTGTGACGCGGTATTCAGGTCGGCGCCTACACGGTTGACCGCCTTCATTACCACTTCATCCAGTCTTTCTGTCAGTGCTTTTTCCGGAAGATCATGCTGATACTGACCTACACCGATGGATTTCGGATCAATCTTGATCAGTTCGGGAAGCGGATCAAGCAGTCTTCTGCCGATTGATACCGCGGATCTTTCCTCAACCGCCATATCAGGGAATTCAGCACGGGCCGCTTCCTGTGCAGACCATACCGAAGCTCCTGCCTCCGATACGATTGCATATTCAACATCGAGCTTGTTTTCACGGATCATGTCACCGATCAGCTTCTCTGATTCACGTGACGCCGTGCCGTTGCCGATGGCAATGGTCTGTACATTGTACTTTTTAATCAGGGCAAGCAGCTTTCTCTTGGCAGCTTCGATCATTTCCGGATCTTCCTTGCCGCGGAAAGGGAATACCTTGTCAACGGTAAGCATTTTTCCGGTTTCATCCAGTACGGCAAGCTTGCATCCGTTTCTGTAGCCCGGGTCAAATCCGAGTACGATTCTTCCCTTCAGAGGCGGCTGAAGCAGAAGCTTTTCAAGATTCATTGAGAAGACTTCAATGGAACTTGTATGTGCCCTGTCGCTCAGATCACTTCTGATTTCGTTTTCAACCGACGGAAGAAGAAGTCTTTCGCATCCGTCCTTGATGGCTTCCGTCAGTTCTGCTTCGCAGACAGTATTCTGTCCGTGCAGATATGCATTGACTGCTTCCTTCTCAATGCCTTCAAGATCATAAGAGAAGCTGACAGAGATAACTTTTTCTTTTTCCGCCCTGTCAATTGCCATGATGCGGTGGTTTGCAATCTGACTTGCCTTTTCGGAACGGTCATAGTACATCTCATAGACTTTCTTTTCATCAACCGCATCCTTTTTCAGCTTTGTGACGATGACTCCCGTCTTGTTAATGGTGTCCTTGAATGACCATCTCAGCTTTGCATTGTCGGAAACATTCTCGGCGATGATGTCCCTCGCTCCCTGCAGGGCTGCCGCTGTATCGGGAACATCTTCCGTAATGTATCGGGCTGCCTCTTCTTCAGGAGACCCTTCCGCCGGGAGAGAAAGCATCCAGTCAGCCAGAGGCTGCAGACCGTTCTTGATGGCGACTGCCGCTCTGGTCTTTTTCTTCTGTTTGTACGGTTTGTAAAGATCCTCAACCTGGGAAAGCTTTGTGCAGGCATTGATGCTGTCACGGATTTCATCCGTCAGTTTGCCCTGCTGTTCAATCAGATTCAGAACTGCTTCTTTTCTTTCCGCGAGATTCAGTTCATATTTGTACTGCTTTTCAATATAAAGGATCTGTTCTTCATCCAGTCCGTGTGTGGCTTCCTTACGGTATCTGGCAATAAAAGGAACAGTATTCCCCTCTTCCAGAAGACTCAGCGCAGCGTTTACCTGCTCAGCCGAGACCTTCAGGTTTTTGGAAATTGCCTTAATAATGTCTTCGTTCATACTAAAACTCCTTTCATGCCTGTATATCTTATCACGGTATTGGAAAAATTCACTTCTTTACATTTCAAAAGAAAGCAGGAATGATTTCCTGCTGTCCTGTCAGTCTTTGTACTGAATGCCGTTTTCCCTGCACCAGTCAGCCGCGATGTCCCTGTATGCTCTGTCGCGGAAACGGCGCCATCTGTCTTCCGTGCCTGTCTGTCTGGCGACTTCCCGGAATCTTCTGAACGCTCCCGGACCGTGGATTGCATTGTCAAGCCTGTTCTGGGCATCGCTTGTTTCAAGCGACTTCACAAAGCTTTCCATGATTCTGTATTCATGGATTTCATATTTTGTCGGCATGACAGCATATCTTTCGGGATCTTCTTCAACAAGCTCCATGGCATATCTGTCTTCCTCATCAGGATTCTCTTCGTTCAGCACGTACAGATAGTCAAGTTCCTCCTTGTCGAAATATGTCTTCTGGTTATTGTCCTGTGCCTCCAGTTCTTCAATGATCTCCTTCAGGGATATTTTTCCGTCAGCCAGATCCAGCTGTCTTCTGACGGCACCCGGATAATATATCCGTGATACATCGTAGCGGTCTTCCTGTGTCTTTTCCTCAAGCGGATATCCGACCGCGATAATGCAGAATGCCCTCAGCGTATCCGGAATACTCAGAATCTGTTCGACAGTACGCATTCTGTCTTCTGCCGGAGCAATTCCCAGCCAGACTGCGCCGAGTTCCAGATGATCTGCCTCAAGCAGAATATTTTCCGTCGCTGCAGACAGGTCAATCTGCGCATATTCAGGCATCATGCATGCTTTCTGAAAGCACGGCACAATTGCCAGCGGTGCATTCGCAGCCGGCAGTGAATACGGCGTGCTGCTTCCCAGCCTGCTCAGAAGGTCCTTCTCCCTGACAACAAAGAATGCCCATGGCTGCTGGTTCCCGGCACTCGGGGCTGCCATAGCTGCTCTGAGAAGCTTCTCGATCTTCTCATCCTCGACAGGTCTCCTGTCAAATTTTCGTATGCTTGTTCTGTGAAATATTTCCTTCATCCGCTCATCCTCTTTCTATTCCCGGTCAACTATTGCCGGGCTTCTTCCCTGCCATTTCCAGACAGTTGTATCTCCAGAAGCATCTGTCAGGCAGATCAGTCCGTCTTTGATCTGCCACGATCTGACCTGCGGCTTCAGCTGTGATGACATCCACTGTGCCTGCAGCCTGTCTTCATAAAGATTGAATATGTACAGTCTCTGTGTATATTTCCATCGGTTCGGCTTTTCATACACCGGCTGATAATCCCCGTACTGCCCCCTTGTCCAGGAAAGCATTACAATCTCGCACCAGCCGTCATCATCGATATCCTCAATCATCATATCGGATATCTTCCAGGACGGATCTGTTTTCCACAGTGCCCCGTCATCAGACGCATACACCACCTGTCTGTCCTTAAGCGTCACTGTTCCCTCGATCAGTCCCGGATTTGCCGGCAGAGCTTCTGTTTTTTCATTCCAGACAACCCACGGCGGAATATAGCTGTAAACATATGCCGCACAGACCGCCGTCAGGAGGCAGGCCAGTAGCTTACCCATTCGCCGTTTTTGTCGGCTGTCCATCTGCTGTCTCCGATCCTGTACCAGGTATATCCTTCCGCTTCGGTTATTTCATAGACTGTATAAATAAAGTTTTCCTTCAGCTTTTCCAGCTTGTTTCCGCTTGTGCTCGGCTTGTCGCGGGTATTCAGATTCTCAACCTTGACATAGATTGAACCGATATATCCCAGCTTTTCCGGAGTAGGCTCCGTATATTCATAATCTTCAAAGAAACTGCGGATCCAGGACGGTCTTTCCGGCATCCGGCTTCCTTCCTGATCCTTCAGCATGCTGCGCCATTCTTCATCGGTAAGACGGTTAGAAACCGGCTGTTCGAATTCATAGAAGTCGTATACGGCGCCTCTTGCCAGTCTGACCTCACCGTCGAAGCACACTACTACGATAATCCTGGCAGCTTTGCCTGTTCCCAGCTGCAGACACACACCGTTGGCCGGATCAGTTGCGATATCCGTCACCAGGGCAGCCGGATAGTCATATGTCTGATAGCTTCCGACATGATTTTCATTCTCGACGGTTTTAAGCCACAGGTGCCAGAGCTGTCCGCCGTAGGAACGGATCAGATCAAATTCCCCATCTGTCGGAAGCTCACCCTTCAGTTCCTTGACTGCAATATCAGCCAGCCTGTTGTTAAGATCCGACAGATTCTTCATTGCCTGTCTGTCTTCATCACCGATCAGTCCGAACCCTTCCAGACCTGCGGTAAGTGCATCTGCCAGTACGGCAAGCCTGCGGAAGACAGCCGGCTGCGGTTCAACATAACCCCTGTCATCGGGAGGATCAACCTCTCCTCCTGCAGCGCCCATCTCGGCAATCACCTGCTTGGCATACAGCACGGTATCATGCTTGAGTTCGGTATAATTTCCCAGGAAAGTATTCAGATTTTTATCTGTCCAGGCCTGAGACTGCATAAACTTCGGCCATCCTTTTCCGCTTTCCCTGAACAGTTCGGTAAGCATATGCAGCCACTGGGAGGAAATGCTTGTGTTCCAGACAGTATCGTCAAATCCGGCAACGTCTTTTCTGACTTCCTCCATATTCTTTGTATAATCCGGCCATCTGGAAACATCTGTTGTTTCCTGAATGATGCGGAGCGCCTCATCGCTGCCCAGTCCTGCCGGCACATCCAGCGCCGTCGGCAGCATTCTCCTCTCTCCGCTGCTGTTTTCGGGCAGATCCCTGTAAACAAGTCTCTGCATAATATAGGCATCAATCGTAAACCGGCTGCCCATCATACGGAAACCTCTCGTGACAGCGTCCCTGTCCGGTTCAATATTCTCATCCCCGGTCACCATGGAATTAATCCGCGGTGCAGGCAGTTCATTGACCAGTGTCCTGAATATATCGAAATCATCGGGATGATCCTTTACAGCGGAAAGATCCGCACCTTCACCGTAAACACCGTCAATGACCGGCATGTATTCATAGTATCCGTTGTCATCGCTTTCCCCGGCAAAGAAGGCAGTGGTCGTATATACGGCATTCCAGTCGTCCAGTGCCGCTTCCTTCAGGGCCAGATTCATTAACAGCGCGCTTCTGCTGAGCTCTTCACTGTCCGCTGAGAAATTCATCTGTCCGTACCACATCATCGACCGGAAATAGGACGACAGTCTTTCGTTTTCGGTATAGTAGCCGCGCACGGTGAACTGTGAATAATCCTGTATGTATTCTCTTTCTTCCGTTGTAAACAGATCGCTCACGCCCATCCCGTCTGCGGCCATGATCTGTTCAAGTTCATGCTTAGCTCTTTCGCTGACGGCAAAGTTTGTCGGATCATCGAGAAGTGCCGCTCCGACGGCAAAGAAATCAACATTGCGTTCCGCCGCAGATTCCCATTCCGTGCCTTTCAGCTGCTGAAGCTGAGCTGTCGAGGCATCTCTCATTTTGATGCTCATATTCAGAACTCTGTCATAGAGTGCTGTCTGCTCAACGTTTTTCTGAAGATGGGCAAAATACAGATGGAATGTATGCAGCATACTGTCGGTTGTCACAAAACTCGGCACATAGTCATATGTATTCTCTTCGTAGATTTCAAAGAACTCATAATTCCACCTTGAATTTGTCACGACAAAATAATTCTCCGCCAGCTTTTCCCTGACCTTGTCGCTCTCCGCAGCCACCAGACTCTGATTGATTGTGTTGCTGAAATCCGGCGCCAGCTCGTATTCGGGCAGATCAGGAACCACATAATCCGAATCAGATGCCTTCACTCCCTGAATCAGCGACGGTCTCTGAAAACCGGAAAGCGCCGCAGAACTGCCTCCGCCGGACGATTCGCCGGTGCCGCCGCTGCTGCCCTTGCCTGTATCTGTTCCCGTACTGCATGCACTTAACAGAAGTACTGCCGACAATGTCAGAACTGTTCCTGTTTTTCTCATTTTCATATCCGCCTTTGTTATATTTACTGTACCACAACCGCAGCAGACACACTGCCGCAAACTCACCCGGGACAAGCGAAAAAAGCAAAATTAATGATTAAGAATTGTGCTGTACGGCAAATCACATTTACTGCTGATTCTGATATGCTACAATATTACTGCATGCAAGAAATATTGCAGACCGGAAAAACCGGTAAAGGAGAAAAATAATATGGGACTTATTCAGGCAGCATTATCTGCAGCGGGAAGCACATTTGCCGATCAGTGGAAAGAGTACTTCTATTGTGATGCAATTCCGTCTGATACGATTGCTGTGAAAGCACGTAAAAAGACCAGAGGCTTCTCTTCCAATCACGGTGACGACAACATCATTTCCGACGGTTCCGTAATCGCAGTCGCAGACGGCCAGTGCATGATCATTGTCGAGCAGGGACAGGTCGTGGATATCTGTGCTCAGCCGGGTGAATTCAAATACGACAGCAAAACAGAACCTTCCCTGTTCACGGGATCACTGTCAGACGGTCTGCAGAATGTATTTGCGCAGATCGGCAAGCGTTTCGCTTTCGGCGGACAGCCTGCGGAAGATCAGAGAGTGTACTATTTCAACACCAAGGAACTCCCCGGTCAGAAATACGGCACACCGAATCCCGTTCCGTTCCGCGTAGTCGATCAGAGAGCGGGCATCGATATGGATATCAGCCTGAAGTGCTTCGGCGAATACAGTCTGAAAGTCACTGACCCGATCACATTCTATACAAATGTCAGCGGCAACTTCGCCAATGTATATAAGGTAGACCAGATTGCCGGTCAGCTGAAATCCGAACTTCTGACAGCCATGGCACCGGCATTCGCAAGAATCGGCGAGCAGGGCATCAGATATTCATCCCTGATGCTTCATACAGGTGTTCTGGCAGATGCACTCAATGACGAGCTTTCCGAAAAATGGGGAAAGAAGAGAGGCATCGAAATCGCATCCTTCGGCATCTCCTCACTCAAGGCAGATGAAGAAGATGAAAAGAGACTCAAGGAAATGCAGCAGTATGCCGCATACACAAATCCGGCACTTGCCGGCGCTACGATGGTCGGTGCAAACGCACAGGCCATGAAGGATGCCGCTAAAAATGCCAACGGTGCAGCAATGGGCTTCGTAGGCCTCAATGCAGCACAGGCAGCAGGCGGAATCAACGTAGGCGATCTCTATGCACAGGGTGCAGCGGCAGCTTCGGCAGCGGCCGCAAACAACCAGACACCTGCAGCAGGTTCCTGGACATGCCCGACATGCGGACAGACAAATAACGGAAAATTCTGCGGAAACTGCGGAACGGCAAAGCCTGTTTCAAATGAATGGTTCTGCACGGAATGCGGAACAAAGAACTCCGGAAAGTTCTGCAGCAACTGCGGTACAAAGAAACCGGAATAAAAAACAGACGGCCGCGGTGAACCGGAATATCGCGGCCGCTTTTCAAGCAAAGGAGGGAAAGAATGCCCAGTCAATTAGCAAATTATCAATGTCCGAACTGCGGCGGACCCCTGCGCTTCGATCCTGAACTGCAGAAACTGAAATGTGATTATTGTGAGAGTGTTTTCACTGCGGCGGAAGTGGAATCGTTCTTCTCCGAGAAGGAGGAAATGGCTGCCAGCGCCGTCGGATTTGAAGAGGGAGCCGGTGAATGGACGCCGGCCGAAGCCGCAAACATGCGCGTGTACAGCTGCCCGGCATGCGGAGCACAGCTTCTTGCCGAACAGACAAGCGCTGTTTCGCAATGCCCTTACTGCGGCAACAACCATGTTGCGGCACATCAGTTTGCCGGCAGTAAAAAGCCTGAATATGTGATTCCCTTTGAAATCAACAAACAGCAGGCTGTTGATGCTTTAAATGCTTTCTATAAAGGAAAACCTTTCCTTCCGGCTCCGTTCCGGGATCAGAATCACATCGAGGAAGTCAAAGGTGTTTATGTACCGTTCTGGCTGTATGACGGAACCATGGATACGGATATCGTCTACCGCGGGGAACGCATCAGACAGTTCCAGAGCGGCAACGACATGGTTACGGAAACAAGTCATTACCAGATCGTCAGAAAAGGCACTGTAGAATTCCAGAGAGTTCCGGCCGATGCCTCAAGCAAGATGCCGGATGAATACATGGACGCAATCGAACCGTTTGACTACAGCAGGCTGAAGCCCTTCACATCTGTATACATGGCCGGATACATGGCTGATATCTATGATATCGACAGTGATGCCAACCGGAAGCGTACAGACGAAAGAATGGCTAACAGCGCTGCCCAGGTCATGCGCAATACCGTTCACGGATACACAAACGTTGTACCGGTAAGACAGTACATCCACCGGATCAGGGGAACTGCCGTATATGCATTCCTGCCGGTATGGCTGCTTTCCACCAATTACGAAGGACAGACCTATCTGTTCGCGGTAAACGGGCAGACAGGAAAGCTGATCGGTGATCTGCCGACAGATGCCGGCAGGTTTGCCGTGACATTTATTGTCATCGCCCTGCTGATTTCAATTGTTATGGCAGTCGCCCTGGGGGTGTTCGCATGAGACAGATCAGAAGATTCGCACTCATGGCAGCCGCCCTCCTGATGTTCTTCTTCCTGACGGCTGTCCCTGCAAAAGCAGGAAGTGCAAATGTGGAGGACAATGCCGGTCTGCTGACACAGCAGGAACTGCAGAAGCTGCAGGAAAAAGCCGCAGAGATTTCCTCAAAGTATGAAGTCGGTGTTTACATCCGGACATTCAGAGGCATGGAAGGCTACGGCATCGAAGAATACGGTGACTACATATTTGAACGGGATCATCTCGGCTACGGTTCCGACAGGCACATGATCATGCTGGTCATCGACATGGACTCCAGCATGTATGACATCAATGCCTACGGATACGGAAACACGGCATTTACCGACTACGGAAAACAGCAGATGGCCGACGACTTCCTCGACGATCTTTCCGACGGATATTACTATGAGGCCTTTGACACCTTCCTTGATGACTGTGATTATTATCTGACAAAGGCGGATGAAGGCGAAATCATAGATGTTCCCGGACAGACCGAAGCAGAGAAGAAGGCGGCGAAGGAAGCCGCAAGGAAAAGAAATCTCGGCATTTCGGGCGGAACAGGACTTCTGTCCTCCCTGCTCGTCTGTCTCGGACTGAAGTCAAGAATGAAAACGACCGGCAGAAAGACAACAGCCGGCACATACATCAGGGAGCACGGTGTTCATATGAGACACCAGGCTGATTATTACCACGGCACAACAAGAACCGTTACCCCGCTGCCGAGAAACAACAGCTCCGGCGGAGGCGGAGGAGGCTCATCAGGAGGAACGACAATCTCCTCGAGCGGGCACTCCCACCACAGCGGTCACTTCTGAGACAGCAGTCCCGGCAGATAAGCCGGGACTTTTATTCTGTCAGTGCAGTCAGCACAACCGCCGCCAGAACCAGGCACAGTCCCGCGGTCATACCGAACGTGACTGTATCATGCAGAAACAGCCATGCAAAAAATGCAGCTGCGGCAGGCTCAACGCTGGAATACAGAGATGTCTTCTTCGCATTCCCCAGCCGGATTGATCTGCCGTAGGAGAGATAGCCGAAAACAGAGCCGATCAGAATCACGCCCATAAAAGCCGCAAATGTATCCGGAGACAGCGAAGGCGTCAGATTCCGGCTGCCCAGAACGATATAAAGAACGGTTCCCCCGCACAGAAAAGCAACGCACATGACTGTCGAAACCGAATACTTCCGGTACAGCCGCGCCGGAATCACGGAAGCCGCAGCCATAAATCCGGCTGAGGAAAGACCGCACAGCACCGCCTTCAGGGGAATACGCACACCATTCATTCCGCCGAAGCACAGCAGGAAGACCCCGCACACCGACAGACAGACTGCAAGAATCTCCCTTCCTTCCGGTTTCCTGTGCATTTCCAGACAGCTGTACACAAGAAGAATCACCGGGCTGACATACTGCAGCACCGTAGCAGCTGCGGCACCCGCCTGCTGAATCGTCAGAAAGAACGTATACTGCATCATCATTGTCCCGGCCAGTCCCGAAACGGCAGCCCGCATCAGATCCCTTCTGCTGTGCAGGATTTCGTTCAGCTCATCCCGGCGGAAAACAGCCAGATAAACAAGCAGAAACAGACCGGCACCGATCATCCGCACGGGAACTGCCCAGTCCGTGGATACATCCGCATGACTGTAGAGATACTGTGCACATATGCTCGACAGTGCCCACAGAATGCCTGCCCCGGTACCGAACAAAATAGAAAGTGTTCTGTTCATGCAGAACGCTTTCCTTTATTAATGACAGGGAACGGATCAGACATTTTTTCCAGAACCTCAAGAATCTGACTCCGCACGGCAAGACCTGAATGAAAGGCAGTCGCCGCACCGCATGCCGCAGAAAGCTTCAGAGCATACGCAAAATCATTAGTCTTCAGAAAGCCTGCCGTAAATCCGGCAACCATCGAATCTCCCGCTCCGACCGAATTCACCGCGTCACCCTTTGCGGAATACTGCCGGAGAACCGTACCGTCTTCGCTGATCAGTACCGCGCCTTCCGCCGCCATGGAAACCAGAACATTCCCTGCACCGAGTTTCTGCAGTTTTTCCGCACATGCGACAGCTTCTTCATCACATGTAATCTCAGTGCCGAACAGATCACCGAGTTCCTTATGATTCGGCTTGATCAGAAAAGGTCTGTATTTCAGGATCTTCATCAGGAGATCCTTTTCTGCATCTGCGATGATCATCACATCTTCCTTTACGGATTCAATGATTCTTTCGTATGCATCGCTTTTCATGCAGGACGGAATACTGCCGGAAAGAATCAGCACATCTCCCGCCTTCAGTCTTCCGGTCTTCTCAAGAAGATCATTGAATTCCTCCTCCGTAATCAGAGGTCCCCTGCCGTTGATCTCCGTTTCCTCATCGGATTTCAGCTTGACGTTAATCCTGGTCATTCCGGTCTTCACATCAGTAAAGCAGGTGCGGATGCCTTCTTTTTCCAGTCCTTCCTTCAGGGCTTTTCCGGTAAATCCGGCAATAAAGCCCAGGGCTGTGCTTTCTGTATCCAGCTGCTTCAGCACATAGGATACATTGACGCCCTTTCCGCCGAAATAAATATGTTCACTTGCAGTGCGGTTGATCTGCCCTGCTTTAAAATGATCCGCACGGATGACATAATCCAGTGCCGGGTTCAAAGTCACTGTATAGATCATAATTTCACCTCTTCGTAAATCACTGCCTCAAGCGGTCTCAGGAATCCTTTCCTGCTCTTTCCGTGCGTGCCTGCAATCTGCACGCCGGCACTGCATAATCCGGCTTCGTAATATGCCGGTTCGCACGACATATTGATCAGGATTACAGCTTCCGCTCTGTCATTCTTTCTTCTATAGGCAAAAATCTGAGAATGTTCATGAAGCACTTCAGTATAATCTCCGTCAGTCAGTTCGCTGTGCTTCCTT
>JAILGV010000088.1 GCA_024696355.1 Solobacterium sp. | reverse complement strand
TCCGCAGACTGCGTGAGGTTACTAATCTGCCGCTGGACGTTCATCTGATGATGGATCATCCGGAAACGCTGCTGGACGCATTCCTGGATGCGGGAGCTTCCTGCCTGACGATTCATGCGGAAATTGAAGGGGATATCCCGGGAATGCTGGCAAAAATAAGGAATCGCGGACGTATGGCCGGGATAGCGTTGAAACCGGATACGGATATGGAGCTGATTCAGCCGTATATTGATCTGGCTGATCTCGTACTGATGATGACAGTTGAACCCGGCTTTGGAGGACAGAAACTGGATGCACGCGTCATCGGCAAGATCCAGCGTCTGAGTGATTCGGGATATACGGGAGAAATAGAAGCTGACGGCGGAATCAGGGAAGATAATATTGAAATGCTGGCTGTCAACGGTCTTACCGTTGCCGTGATGGGAACCGCTCTTTTCCGGAACAGCGATATGGCAGCGTGTATCGGAAGGCTGCACCGGATACCTGCAGGAAAGCAGCAGGACAGGACGGCGGACGAATGACGATGAGCTTGCATGATACCATTGCTGCGATTGCCACAGCACCCGGAACAGGCGGCATCGGCATAATACGCATGAGCGGCCCCGATGCGGCGGCTGTCCTGATGCGTGTTTTCAAGCCGGCAGGGACAAACCAGAACGCTCCTGAGTCACACAGACTTGTTTACGGTCATCTGACTGACGGTGAACAGATCATCGATGAGTGCATGGCCGATATCATGAAGGCACCTAGGAGTTATACACGGGAAGATGTGGCTGAAATACAGCTGCATGGCGGCCGCTATGTAATCAATAAGGCTCTGGAACTATGTCTGAAAAAAGGCGCAAGGCTGGCGGAAGCCGGTGAATTCACACGCAGGGCTTTTCTGAACGGACGCGTGGATCTGAGCCAGGCGGAATCAGTAATGGAATTGATTTCTGCCCGTGGAGAGCAGGAACACAAGGCTGCTGTAAGACAAATGAACGGCGGCGCTGCTTCCTTTGTAAGAAAGTTTTCAGATGAATTGTATGGGTTGCAGGCGGGACTTGCAGCCTGCATTGACTATCCGGAAGAAATCTCAGATGAAGAGGGCGCCGGATCACTGAAGGAAGGTCTGAGAAAACTCATAGACGGACTGGAAAAAGCAATGGATGAGCATGCATCCCGGCTGATCTACCAGGGACTCCAGATTGCCCTGATCGGGCGTCCGAATGTGGGGAAAAGCAGCCTTCTGAACGCACTGCTTGGTGAAGACAGGGCGATTGTAACCAGTATTCCCGGCACAACAAGAGATACCGTTCACGGGGAAATGACGCTGAATGGATTCAGGGTACAGCTGACAGATACGGCCGGCATTCATGAAACAGATGATCCTGTGGAAAAGATCGGTGTGGAAAGAAGCGAGAAGGCCAGAAGGGAAGCGGATGCGTCCCTGCTGATTCTGGATGGTTCCCAACCGCTTGTATCGGACGATCTTGAACTGCTGAAAAGTTTCGCAGGAGAAGGCGCTGTTGTAATCAACAAGACGGATCTTCCGCAAAAAATATCAGAGGCGGATATTCATAACATTCGTCAGGATATGGTCTGTATGACGGTGTCAGCGCTGGATCATGAGAGCCTGCGGCCTCTGAGGGACTTCCTGGCAGGTTATGTCCAGGTGTCAGACCAGCAGGCTGTTACACAACCGAGACATCTGGATGCTGTAAGACGTGCTGTCAGCCATCTGAGAGACGCGGAAAAGACACTGGAGTACTATACTCCCGATATGGCAGCTACGGATCTGCAGGCAGCTCAGGCTGCATTGAGTGAGATTACCGGGGACAGTGCCGATGAGAAACTGCTGGACAGGGTTTTTTCACAATTCTGCGTTGGAAAATGAAAAAGACCGGAGGAAAACCTCTATGAACGATTATCAGAAAGTAATCAGGGGCAGGGAAAGCCTGAAAAGACTTCCGGAATTATGTCAGAAGCTGGGAATACAAAGGCCGCTTATTGTCGGCATGGAACCGCTGACCGGTACCCTGATGAAGAAAAACCCATGGCTTCTGTCTGCACCTGTATTTACCGGATTTCATTCCAATCCGGATCTGAAAGACAGTGAAGAAGGAGCCGGCCTGTATATCCGGGAACACTGTGACGGGCTGATTTCTGTCGGAGGCGGATCCAGCATTGATACAGCCAAAGCGATCAAAGCCCGGCTGAATGCCAAAGACGAGGATGCTGTGATCAGCAGCAGAATGGATGGAAGTGTCAGCTGCCCTCATATTGCCGTACCGGGTACCGCAGGCACAGGTTCTGAAGCGACCCAGATTGCTGTGGCGTATGTTGATGGATCCAAAGTGAGCCTGAATCACAGTTCACTCCGTCCGGACGGAGTGATACTGGATGCATCACTGCTGGATTCACTGCCGCTGTATCACAAAAAGTCCTGTGCCCTTGACGCACTGTCCCAGGGTATCGAAAGCTACTGGAGCTGCGGATCGAACGAGGACAGCAAAGTGCATGCGTATCTGGCTATTATCGGTGTGCTGGACAACCTGAAAGCCTATCTTGAAGGCGATCCGCATGCGGCTGAAGAGATGCTGGATGCAAGCTATCAGAGCGGTAAAGCTATTCAGATTACCCGTACAACAGCAGCGCATGCCATGTCTTATATGCTTACCAAGAAAATGGGGCTGGCACACGGACACGCCTGTTTTCTGACGCTTCCCGTGCTCTGGGAATCAATGCAGGAAAAGGATGAGATGCAGGATATACTGAAGGATCTGAGTACGAAGATGCGCCTGGGAGACATCAGGATGGGTCCCAAACTGCTGAAGGGTATCCTGTATGATCTGGAAATGCAGATTCCGCCTGTGCCTGATGAAGCTGTTCTGGAGGAACTGGCGGACTCTGTTAACACAGAACGGCTGAACAATCATCCGGTAAAAATGACAAAGGAAGAAATCAAACTAATCTACCGCAGGTCTATGATTCCTCTCGGGGACAATGAAAAACAGGCATGCCTCGATATCTGGAGATACTATGGGAGGGAGTAGAGATGGAAGAAAACATTCATGCCGGACATCGTGAACGGATGAGAGAGCGTTTTATTCACGATAAAGGATTTGAGAATTTTGAAGATCATCAGATCCTTGAGCTCCTTCTTTTTTACTCTAAAACCAGAGGTGATACCAATCCGCTGGCTCATGAACTGCTTGATCAGTTCGGCAGCCTGAAAGGAGTTCTGGAAGCAAGGCCGGAACAGCTGATGCAGGTAAACGGTATCGGAGAACAGCAGGCAACCCTGATCAGCATGGTTGTCCCTCTGACCAGGGTATGGCACAGATGCGCCATGACAGAGCCGCAGAAAATCGGAAACAGCAGGGAGGCAGAGAATTACTGCCTTTCCATTCTGGCGGGAGAACGTACAGAGCGGTTTTATGTCATTTCCCTGAACGCCAAATGCAATGTTCTGGGCCGGCGCAAGATTTCCGAAGGATCATTCAGCGAGGTTTCAGCATCTCCAAGAATGGTTATGGAAACAGCGCTGAACTATAATGCACACAGCGTCCTGCTGTGTCACAATCATCCGGGAGGAACCTGCGCTCCCTCCCCGGAGGATATATCTTCCACCATTCAGCTTCAAAGACTGCTGAATGGCGTTGGCATTCTGGTGCTTGATCATATCATTGTGGCAGGGGACAGGACATACAGTATGATCCAGCACGGAGATATTGATTACAGAATAAAAGGCAGGTAAAGAATGAAAGGGAAAAGAAAGCACCTGCTGCCACGGCCGGCCAGGATCATCATTCTGCTTGTTGCTCTGGCTGTGGTAGCTTATACGGGCATGATCGGATATGTTTGCATCAATGAAAGGAGCGTGCAGACAACTGTGCCGGAGAAGGACAGTTATGATGCCATCATTGTACTGGGTGCACAGGTTAAAAAGGATGGAACGCCCAATGTGCAGCTCAGCTGGAGGCTTGACGCGGCATATGAAGCCTACGGCCGTAAAGTGGTACCTGTTGTTGTCTGCGGTGCGCAGGGCAGGGATGAGCCGGTTCCTGAAGCGGAA
>JAILGV010000186.1 GCA_024696355.1 Solobacterium sp. | reverse complement strand
TTCAGTATGAAATCTGCGATAACCGTCTCGCTGGATGTAAATCCCTGTTTTCTCTGCAGCTGTCTGATCAGTGTCATATACTTCTGCCTCCGTCTGTATTCTCTCATGATTTACGAAAACAGAAAAGCGGCACAGCCGCTTTCCCATCCCTGTTGTCAATGCGGACCTTTTCCGGGTGCGTCGCCTCTTGAAATCACCACTTCACACCCGATTGTCTCCATCCTGTTTCTCAGATTTTCCACGCTTCCCCTTGCGTCATCACTGCTTGTGAGCTTGTTGTTGTACAGGAGATACTTTCCCCTGACCCGCTGCGGCGAAAGATTGGGCATAATAACATTTCCGCCGGCTAGAACTCCTTTTTCCCTTCCCGCAGGATCAATTGTCCCCAGTGCGGTTGTGCTCGGAAGCAAAACCTTCGGGAACATGCAGCGCAGAATCCCCAGGACAAACAGGGTAAGCTCCAGGCTTCCGGCACTGAAGTCCCTGAACGGGGTATCCCTGTGGGGAATAAACGGACCGACACCGATCATATCCGGTTCGAGCTGTTTCAGAAACACAAAATCTTCAGCAAGATCTTCGGCGGTCTGATAAGGCGCCTGAATCATCATTCCCGCACCGACCTGATAGCCGATCTTCTTCAGGTCATAAAGGCAGCGGATTCTGTTTTCAAGCGTCTGTCCGGACGGATGCAGCCGTTTGTAAAGCTCCGGGGAGGCTGTTTCATGGCGCAGAAGATATCTGTCTGCACCGGCATCATAGTACTTCTGATAGCTTTCGAAGCTCTTTTCACCGATGGACAGAGTGACGGCACAGTCAGGCATTTCCTGTTTGATCTGTCTTACTATGTCACAGATATCGTCATCACTGTAGGTCAGATCTTCCCCTGACTGCAGAACAAATGTACGGAAGCCGTATTCATAACCGCTCCGGCAGCACTGCAGTATATCCTCCCTGCTCAGACGGTATCTTTCACAATGCTGATTTGACCTGCGCAGACCGCAGTAAAAACAGTCACACCTGCAGTATGAGGAAAACTCGACAATTCCTCTGATGTAAATCCCGTTCCCGAAGTTTTCCCTTCTTCGGATACCTGCCTTTTCAAAAAGATACTGTGCCGCTTCCTCACTTCTGTGATTGATCAGAAATATGAAGTCTTCCTTTGAAAGATTCTTCTTTTCAAACAGCTCATCAATCAGTTCTGTTACTCTGTTCATATTACGCTTTGGATAATGCTGTCTTGACGGAAATGCCTTCAATCTTTCCGAGCTTTCCGGTCAGAGCATTGATCGTATCCAGAGGCGCATCGACAGCCACAGAGATCAGGCTGAGATTTTTTGCACGGTAGGGAATGCCCATCCTGCCGATGATACTGTCCGCATATTCGTGCAGTATTTCGTTCATCATTGATACCTTGGTGCCGTCTTCCACAATAACGGCAATGACTGCGATTCTTGTCTCTTCCATATTTTTATCCTTCCTCAGGCAGTGTCACATGATCCAGAATGCCGTTGAGATACGCAATTGCGATTCCGTAGTTGGTCATGGGAACATTGGCCTGTTTCGCACTTTCAATTCTTGACATGACATATTTGCGGTTGAACATACATCCCCCGCACTGGATGATCAGATCATAATCCGAAGCATCTTCCGGAAAATCAACTCCCGCCTTAATATCCACCTGCAGGTTCTGTCCTGCCTTTTTTCTCAGCAGACGCGGGATCTTCACCCTGCCGATATCTTCCTCCATCGGTGCATGCGTGCAGCATTCGGCGATCAGCACGCGGGAATTCTCATTCAGCCGGGCAATTGCCTTCGCACTTTCCGCATAATAGCGTATATCCCCCTTCAGACCAGCAAAAAGGATTGAGAAAGACGTCAGCTTCACCGATTCCGGCACAAGCGGATACACTTCCTTAAACGCCTGGGAATCCGTGATTACAATATCCGGATCTTTCTTCAGTCCCGCCAGGACGGCAGGAAGCTTTTCAACCGATGTACATACCGCAATGCAGTCCTTATCCAGAAGATCTCTGATCGTCTGAACTTCCGGCAGGATCAGTCTTCCCTCCGGCGCCTGTTTGTCCTGCGGCATGACCAGTACGGCAACGTCCCCCTCTTTGACCAGGCCGGCTGTGACGCTTCTGCGCTTTGTCCCCTGCATGACTTCAACCATGGTTCTGCGCAGTTCTTCCAGTCCTTCTCCTGTTTTGCTGCTGACGGTGCATACCGGAATATGCAGCTCCTCTTCCAGCTTCGCGGCTGCTTCAAATGTTTTTTCACGGCTGCGGACATCCATCTGCGAGAATACGCCGATCACCGGCGTTCTGCGTTCCCTGAACTGTCTGATCCACTGCTTTTCGGCTTCATAATCATCGTTTCCGAACAGGACCACGGCAAGATCTGCGGCCGCGGCTGCTTTTTCGGCTGCCGCGGTTCTCTGTCTTCCGAGCTCCCCGGCATCATCAAAACCGGCTGTGTCAAGCAGCGTACAGGCACCGATTCCGTGTATTTCCATGGGTTTTCTGACAACATCGGTCGTTGTGCCTGCAGTTTCATTTACGATCGACACAGGCTGTCCGGTAAAGGCGTTGATCAGGGAAGACTTCCCCGCATTCATCCGCCCGAAAAAACCAATATGTATTCTGTTTGATGAAGGTGTTTCCATCTCAGTTCTCCTTCTGTACCAGCCCTACCGGTATGATTGATGATACATTCCTTCCGTCCACTGTCTGTGAAACCATACGGATTTCCACACCGAACGCATCTCTCATGTTTTCAGGTGTCAGGATTTCGGAGGTATTTCCGAACAGTGCAGTGCCGTCTGCCTTCAGCAACAGTGTATCATGACTGATGCCGAATGCGTGTTCCGGATAATGGGTATTAAAAATAATCGACAGGCCGTCCTCTCTGCAGAGCTTTTCGATCAGCCCGATTACGATCAGCTGATTGCGGAAATCCAGTCCGGTTTCCGGCTCATCCATGACAAGCATCTCCGGCTGCTGGGCAAGCGCTCTTGCGATCAGGGTAAGCTGCAGCTCACCTCCCGATATCCTGGCGCAGTTCTTGTTTCTCAGATGCAGGATTCCCGCCATTTCCATTGCCTTTTCGGCAATCTTCCTGTCATTCTCCGAAGGCATCCGGAAAATCGAAAGATACGGGCTTCTGCCCATCAGGACGGTTTCCTCCACACTGTAGGGAAACGACTGCATTCTTGCCTGCGGAACATAGGCTGTCTTTTTCCAGAATTCAGTATTTGATATCTGTGCCTTCGGTTTTCCGTCAATCAGGATTTCCCCCTGATCGGGTTTCAGAAAGCCCAGCATGCACCGCAGCAGCGTGGTCTTTCCGGCTCCGTTGGGCCCCAGCACGGAAACAATTCTTCCCTTTTCCGCAGTCATACTGACATTTCTGAATACCTGTTCGCTCCCGAATGAAAAGGAGGCGTTTTTCACTTCGAACTTCATCTGCCGATACCTCCCGATCTTCTCAGAAGAAGAATAAATACCGGAGCTCCGATCACGGCAGTCAGAACAGATACAGGGATTTCCGAGGATGCGGCGCATCTAGCAATTGTGTCAACAACCAGCATGAACAAAGCCCCGAACGTAACCGAGGCAGGCACGACCCTGCTGTTGTCATTGCCCAGCACCATCCGGGCAATATGGGGAACCAGCAGTCCCACCCATCCGATCACGCCGCACATCGCCACAACCGAAGCAGTGACAGCCGATGCCGACGCAATGACCAGTCCTCTGACCAGAGGCAGGTTCACACCGAGCGATCTGGCTTCATCCTCTGATAAAGACAGTGCGTTAAGACGGTAGCGCAGCAGGCAGATCACTGCCGTTCCGGCAATAATCAGCGGTGATCCGTAAAGGAACGACTTCTGTGTCGTTGATGAAAAGCTTCCCATCAGCCAGAACGTAATCACCGGCAGAACATCCTGCGGGTCTGCCACAAATTTGATCAGTGTGGTCAGCGCCGAAAACAGCGAGCTGATCACCATGCCGCCGAGAATCACCATAATCATCGACGGTGACGACTGACCGGAAGCGCTCCTGGTTACGGCAAATACCAGCATCACTGCCGAAATTCCGAAAACCAGCGCTGTCAGCTGCACTCTGAACGCCCCGAAACCGAGCAGAATGCCCAGTGCCGCACCGAAGCTTGCCCCGTTTGCAGTTCCCAGGGTGTCCGGTGTGGCCATCGGATTGGAGAACAGACTCTGGAAGGCAGCACCCGATACCGCAAGTCCCGCTCCGGCCAGCATGGAAAGCAGAATCCTCGGAATCCGGATCTGAAACAGCACGGTATGTGCATTGGCCATGTCTGATCCCCTGCCGGTGAGCTCGGCGATTACCTTGTCAAGCGGAATACGGAACTGACCCATGCACAAAGCAGCAGCCGCGCTGAAAACAATCAGCACGGCTGTCACGGTCATCCATATTTTGTAGCGTCTTTCAGTATTCAAAACAACCTCTGTTCATCAATGCCAGCTTCCGGCGGCGCGGTTGGGATTGTACATGCTTTCAATCTGCTCATCCGTCAGGGCAATCCCGTACAGTGCATTGTAGTATTCCTTTACATCGGAAATGATGTCGTAATCCTCAAACAGATCAGGATAGACAGCCTGGGCAAGCCATTTCAGCGTCATCGGTGTATCGACGCCCGGCGTATATGTTCTGTATGTGCCCAGCGGCATCTTGTATACTCTGTGATCCTGAACGGCTTTGACCGTACTCCAGTCGTCGCTTCCGACTGCGTTATTGTAAAGATCCTCCGGCTGTGTTCCCGTAAAATTGGTAATTACAATGACATCGGGATTCCAGGCATATACCTGTTCCATCGTGATCTTGGCGTTGGAGTTGTCTGCGGCCACTTCGTTTGCGGCATTGAGCGCACCGACGGCGTCACACCACCACTGACCGAAGAAGGACTTTCCGGATGTAATCATCGTATTTTCGTCATACTGGAACAGGAAAAGAACCTTCTGCCGTTCCTCCTGCGGGATATCCGCTGTTTTTGCCTGAATCTCTTCATAGATCTTATTTGAAGTATCATCAACGCTTCTTTCGATTCCGGCTGCCCGGGACGGATAGATCTGATTCAGCAGTGAAATCCATTCGTTGTATGTGCGGATGCAGTCATAGGACCACTTTGTCGGTGATACGCCGACAGCTGTCATACCGGCATTTTCCAGCTTTTCCAGTTCGGCCTTGTTGCCGGCATTGAAGAATACGATGTCCGGCTCCATAGCCAGAAGTGCTTCGATATTTACATCGTCACCGTCCATAATGTCAGTGCTGACATTGAGAATTTCCGGATACAGCTGACTCAGGATGCCGTTCTTTGCGGCATTCATGCTTGCCGGTTCCATGGCGCAGATTGTCTCCGCACTGTTGAGGTACACCGTCAGTACCGAAGGCAGCGGCAGAATTCCGAGAACCGCAACCTTTTCGGGATCCGTCGGAACTTCAACGGTACGGTCGGCGTGGTCCGTAATTGTCACAAAACCTTTCTCAGCTTCTCCGGCAGTCTCTTCAGCCGCTGATTCCGCGGTCTGCTCCGCACCGGATTCCGCAGGTTTTTCCCCTGTGGAAGATGCGGATGATCCGCATCCTGCCAGCATGCCGGCACACAGCACGGCAGCCAGGAATTTCCGAAAAGTTCTGTTCATTTCATTTTCCTCTTTCTATAAATGCTTCTGCATCAAATTCCCCGGAGGCAAATACGGGAATCCTGTCTCTGAAGATTCTTCCCGAATATCCTTCATGAGGAAGTTCAATCATTTTTGTTTTTTCATCCGCGAACACATTGAAGAACAGCGGATCGCAGATGACGATTTGTGACCGGTTAACCCTGTCATACAGATCGTCCTCGTCCAGTCCTTCATCCGTATCGGGCCATAAAGCCGCGGCAGCCAGTCCTCTTCCGGCTGCGAATCCGGTACGGCTGACGGCTTCGGCCATGGACTTTGCATAAACCTCTTCACCGATTACCAGAATATCTCCTTCCGTGCGCTCATCAAAGGCTGTCCTGTTTCTGCCGTCCTCCTGTGCCTGCAGGATGGCATCCGCCATACGTCCTGCCATATATTTGCCGACCGGAAGTCCGACGACATACGGGATGTTCTTTCTTGCCTTCATATAGCGTGCGGTTTTGAGTCCGGCCGAAGAAACCGCGACATTGACCGAGGCACGGTATGCATGCGTCAGATTCTCAAAGGAATCTTCCATGGCAAAGCAGCCGTTTACGGTAAATCCGAGATCTTCAAATGTTTTCTTCATTGCCTTTACGTTTGCCGGACCGGAGAAATCAATCGGCGTGACACCGAGAAGATTGATGCAGTTCTTCACCGGTTCCTCCGTTTCATCCGCAAATCTTCTGATCCACTCACGCAGGGCAAGATCCACACCGCTTACATAGGACTTCAGTCCGTCTGTTGCCACGGGAAGCACGGGAATCCCTGTTTCTTTTTCGATCAGCCTTGCCGTTCCCCGGTAATCAAAAGCAATAATATGCGGAATCGATGCACCGCACAGGGTGATGAAGCGCGGCTTCAGGTCTTCTGCGGCCTTTTTCACATCATTGATCAGGACGGAATCATCACCGTAGACTGCCGTGAGTTCATCAAGGCCCGAGACAAACATCAGTGATTTCGAATCATACCAGCGCGGTTCGTCATGTGTCGTATAAGTCGAATTGCAGCCGGAAGGATCATGAAGCACGGTCATTCCGCCGAGTTCATACATGGCAGAGCAGACACCGGAGACATCTGCCGTATAGGTGGATGTATATACATGTGTATGCCAGTCTCTCATACTCTGCACCCCCATCCCTTTTCCTGTATCAGGACAGGCATGTTCTTTTCCGAATCAAACGCTTCTTCCATCAGTCCGAGCAGATGCAGTATGCCTCTGTACCCGTACATGCCGGCATTTTCCACTACATTGACAAAATAATTCGTGTTATTGAAATATGCACTCTTCTGTCCGACGGCAAGGATCTTCCCCTCATGCGTCCGGTCGGCAGTCCTCATATTCCATCCGAGCGATGAATATACTTTGAGATCCGGTTTGATTTCAACAAGCTTTCTGAATACCTCTTCGGATTCAGTTATGACATCAATCAGAACCGACTCGACATTGAAGCCGTGCTCAAGCAGATACACTGCAAATTCAAGCGGTCTGACAACAGCGGTGTAATCAACGGAAACAGGAACCCCGTTCAGTTTCTCCCTCAGTCTCAGCGCCGCCTCCTCTGTTTCTTTTCTCAGCCGGGCTTTTTCTTCATCAGAGACATCGGGAATCTGCAGTGTCTCTGAAGCGTTCTGCATATCTGCATCAATATCATCATAGAAATATGTCGGCCGCATCTTCATTTCGGGCTGCTTCAGTCTTATGCTGAGATCCCTTCCTGCCATGGCGGCTGCGTTGTTGAATGTGAAGTTCAGACAGGACTGCTCCATAAGCTTGAACTCGTCATACTTCTTCATTGTCGTCAGATCACTGACTTCGATTCCGTTCCGCTTCAGATGGACATAGAGATCACAGTATTCCGTCATGGGATAGCAGTTTCCGACAAAGGAAACACGGTGACTGTCATGCTCAGCCGGCTTCAGCACCCGGAGAACCTGCCTGCGCAGGCTCGGATCCGGAGGTGCGGTACGGCGCATAATCGGATCCATATAACAGTCAATAAAATCGATGTCCGGGTATTCCTTTCTCAGAATCCGGTAGACACGCTGGTAATTGACAGCCATGAAATGATGGATGCAGCTGGTGAAAATCATAACCATGCGCGGTCTTTCATGAAGCGTATTGATAATCTTTTCCGTACCGTGCAGGAGCTGTTCCTCCATATCCCCGTTCAGAATGTTGTCTTCCCCGACGGTAATCGTGGAAAGCTTCTTCATCGCCTCCCTGCCCATTTCCGCAGTTGTCAGTACGACGCCCCTGAGGCAGGATGTCGGACATACAAAAATCTGATGTCCCTGAGGAACGAGCGTTCCGTAATGCACGATGTTCCAGACGCCGCGGCAGGGACTTGAATAAGCAAGTCCGATATCCGCATTGTATCTGTACGGCATATCCCTGATCAGCTGATACGGCGTATTCATCGGTTCACCCCGTTTTCAATCATATATTCCGCGAGTTTTCTGACCTGAACTGCGTATTCACAGTCCGGATACATTTCCATGACCGGACGGAGCTGACTTTCAGCCTCCGCTATATGATTGTCTCTCGGCAGATCTGCAGCGATCTGTGTATGAATATCTTCGCAGAGCACTTCAACTTTCTTTCTTTCGTCAGGTACGTTTCTGCGGTTCAGGATCACACCGCCGAGAGATGCATAGCCCCTCTCCCTGAAGTTTTCCACTGCAACCGCGATATTCGCTGCCGCATAAATCGCCATATTTTCCCCGGAAGTGACAATATAAACCTGATCGGCATATCCCTCCCTGATCGGCATGGCAAAACCGCCGCACACAACATCACCGAGAACGTCGTAGATCACGATATCCGGTTTCAGTATTTCAAACGCCTCACGCTCCTCCAGCGCTTCAAAAGCGGCCGCGATGCCTCTTCCCGCACATCCCAGTCCCGGTGTGGGGCCGCCGCTTTCCGCGCAGACGATGCCGCGGTATCCTGTCACAATCAGGTCATCAAGTTCAGCCGTGGATCTTTTCTTTTTTAATGTTTCAAGAATTGACGGAATCCGTTTCCCTTCATGCAGATAAAGCGTGGAATCCGCCTTGGGATCACATCCGATCTGCATGACTCTGTAGCCCATTTCTGCAAAAGCACAGGACAGTGCCGTGCATGTCGTAGATTTTCCGATGCCGCCTTTTCCGTATACTGCAAAACGATACATATATTTCTCCTAAAAAAACTGCCGTCATCCGGCAGTGTTGTCAGTCATTTGGTTTCCTTTCAGTCTGGACTTCCCATTCTGATCGGCACTTCATGAACACTTCCCGCTCAGAACGAATCTTTACGGTCGGATGATTTACGAAACCAATTATACGCATATTCAGATAAAAATAAATGAAAATGCATCACCTTTCGGATATGAAATCCTCTTCTTTTCTTTTCGGAACATAATAATCCCTGTTTTCGTCCAGATAATACTTCACGCTTCCGTCTTCCTTCATATCGGTCACGGTTGAACGGTGCGCAGGATATCCAAGCGCCGCTGCCGCAAACAGAACCGTATGCTCATCCAGTCCAAGAACCGCCCTGATCCTGTCACGTTCGATATTGCCCAGGATGCAGCTTCCGACGCCGTGGGCGGCTGCCGCAAGCGTCATATTGCACAAAGCAATGCCGGCATCCGTACTTACCATCCTTCCTGCCTTTCCCTCTTCGTAAAGCACCATGACCACAAGAGGAGGACGCTCCCCTTCTGCGGGAGTGCCCAGCTGAGGCGGCAGATACGCTGCCCAGTGCAGGCACGGCCAGAGCTGTTCAAGAAGCTTCCTGTCCGATACGAAAATATATCTGAGCGGCTGAAGGTTTCCCGCACAGGGAGCCAGCCGCAGTGACATTTTCATATCTCTGATGCATTCCGGCGCAACCGGCTTTTCTTCTATGAAACGCCGGTAGGATCTTCTGTATTCAAACAGTTCAGTCAGATTCACGGGTGCTCTCCTTTTCAAGCACTGCCAGAGAAACTGCCTGCGGCACAATAATCGTACCTGTCTGTTTTCCCAGCGTGCCGTCTTCATTCAGTTCGAACGAAACAACATTGTCACTGAATCTGTTGGCAACAACTGCATGATTCTGAACAATGATAAAGTCTCTCGGATGCCTTCCGCCGCAGTAATGCGCCTGCAGAAGCTTCCGTCCGGAAAGATCGATGACCGACAGGACATCCTTGGTGCGGGTTGAAACATAGAGGAGCTTTCCGTCATCGCTCAGCCTTACGGCTGCCGTGTCACGTACATGCGTCTCACCGTCGGGAAGCACCGGCATGCTGTACTTCAGTGAAAAATCCGCGGTATCAAAGACAAACAGTTCATTGCTTAATTCCGATACCAGATACAGTTCCGTTCCGTCGGCAGAAAAAACGCCGTGCCGCGGGCCTGTGCCCTGAGGGAATCTGATCGCACCCTGATATACCAGGTCTTTGCTGTAAATCATGACCCGGTCCAGGAACAGGCACGGGATCAGGATTTTGTCCTGTGAGAACAGCACCTGATGGCATCCGGCCTTTTCCCTGATCATCACCGTATTGATCAGTCTGAGCCTGTCCTTTTCCGCCCTGAGTACCGTGAACTGACCGAGATGATAATTGGCAGTGTAGATTTTGTCATCATGGAAAACCACATAGCAGGAGGTTCTTTCCTCATATGCAATCGTGTCAAGAATATTTCCGTTTTCATCAATCAGAGCCACACCGCATCCGTTCGGGAATTCACCGATGGACGCAATACGGTTTCCGTTTACGGCAATATATTTTGCACTTTTGATTTTTGAAAATACCTGCGGCTTCTGCAGAATACCGTCTGTGAGTTCAAAGGAATAAATTCCTTCACTGCCGTGATCGTTGTAAGTTCCGCTTAATATCAGATTTTTCATGGTTCCTCCTGATGCAGAAATTTTCTGCTCTTTTATGATTGTTCACTTAATTCCGGCGACCTGATTCTTCAGCTTCTGTGCCGCCCTGAAGGACAGCACCTTCCGGGCCTTCACCCTGATCGGTTCCTTCGTCAGGGGATTGACGCCGCTGCGCGCTTTTCTGAGCGAGACAGTGAATTTGCCGAATCCGCTGATTTCCACGGTACTTCCTTTCTGAAGTTCCGACGCCGCCTCGGAAAAGATGAAATCAACGGCATCTGAAGCAGCTTTTTTTGTCATTCCCTGCTCTTCGGCAAGACGCAGTGCAAGATCCTTCCTGGTGATTTTCCTTGCTTTGACGACCATGGTTACCCCCTTTATGACAGTGCCGTGATAATTCTGGCAAGATCAAACGATGATATGATGCCCATCGGCTTTTCCGTCATCTTTCCGTTTTCCGTAATCAGAATAATCGGTGCAGCCCTGCCGGAAGACATAGCCTCGTCAAACTCAAATATGGCAGCCTGGATTTTCTGTGTTTTGTCAAAGAATACCACACGGTTGTCCTTTGTCCTGTCGATCAGGTCCGCTGCCGTCAGATCTGTTTTGCCGTTCATGGCATTTTTGGCAATGGTTTCCATCGTGGCGAGGCCGCAGAATCCCTCACTCCCGTATACAGGAATCTTGGTTGTATGCGACTTCAGCATCATATCCAGCAGCTGTTTCTGTGTCGTATCCATATATGCATATTTCACCGGCGTTGTTGCAAAGTTCAGCATCCGCTGATCTTTTTCCAGAAGGTATGCAATCCTCTCAATTGTTATGGTTACACTGTCGCTGGGCTGGGCAATGATCTCTTCATGGTTCCCGCGCTGATGAACGATGGCATTCCGCAGTTCCGCATACTCCTTCAGTTCCGAAAGATGGTTCTTGACGACACTGTTGGCACGGGCACCCTGCTTCAGCAGAATGCTGAAATTAACATAATCCACCTTTCCCAGAATCCTGTTCAGCGAGGATTCAATCGAGGCATACGCATCCAGAAAACGTTCCGCATTAGATTTTTCTTCATTTATCATAATAGGATTTAATGGCTTCGCAGTACAGCCGTGCAGCTTCTGCGGCCGCTTCTTCATTATTCCAGTACGCGGTATCGGATTCAGATGTCACATACATCTGTGATGCGATCACAACCGGCACGTTCGTTTTTTCCATCAGAGTGAAAGTTTCTTCACCGTAATCATTTGTATCATCGGAACTGACAATACGCTCCTGAAAAGCGTTTCCGTTCTTGATCGGCGTGTAGTAGTAATACTGAACAGGTGCCTCATGGCCGGCTGCGGCATATGCTTCGCTGATCTTTCCGGCAAATGCAAGACTTTCCTTATGATATCTGGAAGACGGCTTTTCGGCATAGATGTGCATCCCGCTGACATTTTCATCCGGAGACCAGCTGCACTGCAGAGAAAATACAATGTCAGGCCTGTCTTCATTGATCTTTTCGACTTTGCTGACCATATTCATCGCCGTGCCTGCTTCATGTGTCCTGATCACGGTGAACTTTTTATCTTCCGCCAGCAGTTCCGTCATCTTCGTAATGACAAGATCGTTGAAATCATCCTCGGTAATATATCCGCTGACACCGCTCTGATCACCGCCGTGCGCATTGTCAAGCTCGATATGGATTGTTGTATCCTTCAGCAGTGTCTGCGACAGTTTTTTTGCGGCGAACAGTGCCGCCTCCGCAAGCAGAACAAGTACAAGCAGCACTGCAAGCAGACGCATTGTCCTCACTTTTCTCTTCTTTTTCTTTTTCATCTGCTGATACCTTCAAGATCTTCCAGTTTTGCATCGGCAGCCATATGATCCAGAATCATCTTTACAAGATTCTCCATGTCCGAACCCTCTGTATATGCTGCAGAACACATAAAATCTGCCCTTCCTTCATTCATCAGTCTCTGGGCAGTCATTCCCGCCTTCGCTGAATTCGGATTGTATACCGCTATGGATTTTCCCCCGTATTCCTTCACAAGACGCATGCAGGGAACATCCGTAAGTCCGTCTGCCACGTAAATCATGCGGGTAAACGGAATCGGACGTGCATCCATCGGTACATATGCATTCAGATCATCATCGTTTGATTCATCAAGCACCTGCTTGTTGATTCTGAATATATACTGCGTCTTGGTCGTGTAATTGATGATCTGTGCAGGCCATTGGGCAGTGCCGCTGTCATCGTAATAATAACGGCATGCATAAATCTTCCTGAATCTGCCGGCAATCGGCACACTCTCGATAATCTCACTCATTCCGCTTGAAATTACATAATGCTCTATTTCCAGCTGCAGGGACCTGCCGTATTCATTAATCCTGTCAAACCATGTATCCACACCCGGATAAAGAACAATATTCTTTCCGAGATCCGTAAAATCAGTTTTCTTCAGTGGCTTTCCCTGATCTTCGTAGCACTTCTTCAGATAATAAAGATATGCGCTGATGCTGTCCATATGATTAATCCTGGACAGTTCCCCGACTTCCTTCCAGAATTTTACGGGTTCATCATATCCCAGCGAAGGAATCAGACTGTATTCCTGCATATCCCTGGTGCACAGTGTTTTGTCAAAGTCATAAAGGATGGCTGCTTTTTTCATTTTCATCACCTAATGCATTATATCACGACCTATATATAAAAAACGCCGTTAATGACGGCGTTCAGATTTCAAGAAGTTTGATGATTGCATTTACGTAGATTTCCGTCTGGAGCAGAAGATCAGCCACCGGACAGAATTCATTCGTATTGTGAATCCTGTAGTCAACACCCGGGAATGCACAGCCGAAGGCGATTGTATTCCTGATGCCCTTCGCATAGGTTCCTCCGCCCATGGTCATAGGTTTGTGTTCGGTGTCACCTGTGACCTCCTGATATGCCTCAAGAAGATTGGCAACCAGCGGGGAATCGATCGGGAAGAAGAGAGGTTCGTGCGAACCGAGAATTTCGATCTCTCCGTTTTCGTCGCTGAGCCTGTCACTCATGGCCTTGATGACCTGCTTGCTTGTCATCGTCACCGGGAAACGGATATCGATGGAGCCGGTAATTACACCGTCCTTCATGGCAATCACACCGTTGTTCCAGGTCAGTTCACCGTATTCATCCTTCAGATCCGCATGACAGCCTTTTCCGTTGTAATCCATGCCGAAATGGCTGCAGTAGAAATCAACAAACGGATCCTGAAGACCGGCTTCCTTGAGGCCTGTCATCAGTGCCGAGATCGCATTGACGCCGAGATGCGGCAGCGATGCATGCGCAGCCTTTCCGTAAACCGTGATTACATCACCGTCCTCAGCCGGTTCGATTTCAAAACTGATGCTGTTGTTGTTGAACCAGTCTGTCAGCTTCTTATTGCTGTATGTCAGCTTCTCGACTTTGGCAGTGCATTTGCCGCAGACAATGTTCCTTGCTGTTCCGCCTCTGATATCCAGAATAGATGTCTTCCTGGAGCGGTAAACACCGCCGATCATTCCCTTTTCTCCGTGGACGCCGGGGAATTCACCGTCCGGTGTGAAGCCGAAGTCTACATGTCCTTCCTTCTCGACATAATGTTTCAGACATCTCGAGCCTGATTCTTCATTTGTTCCCATGATCAGACGCACGCGCTTGTTCATTTCAATGCCTGAATCTCTGACGATCTTCATGGCAATCATGCTTGCGGCAACAGCGCCTTTGTCATCACTGACGCCTCTGCCGTAAAGTACTCCGTCCTTTTCCACGCATGTAAAAGGATCGGTATCCCATCCGTCTTCCTTCTGAGCCGGCACGATATCCAGATGACCGATAATTCCGATCACCTGATCGCCGCTTCCCATTTCAGCGTATCCGGCATAATTATCAAGATTGACGGTTTTAAATCCGTCCTTATCCATCATGTCCAGTGCTGTCTCAAGCACTTTGCGGGGACCCGGTCCAAACGGCGCGTCGGGAAGAGGTTTTCCTTCAGTACTGTCTATGGCAACTAGTTCTGACAGTTTCTGCACCAGTTCATCACGGTAACCGGCAACAATCGTTTTTACATCCATAAATTCCTCCGGAATAATACTTGTAATAATATTACCAAACTTATCCCTGAATATCCATGATAAGTCCGACAGGACAGTGATCTGAACCGAAAACATCGTCAAATATCATGCTGTCCTTAACTTTCGGCATCAGACGGTCGGATACCACAAAGTAGTCAATCCGCCATCCTGTATTGTTCTTCCTGGCATTGAAACGGTAGCTCCACCAGCTGTATTTTACGGTATCAGGATAAAGTTCCCGGAAACTGTCACTGAACCCGGCAGCCAGCAGTTCCGTGAATTTTGCCCGTTCCTCATCCGAGAATCCCGCATTTTTATGGTTTGTATCAGGATTTTTGATATCGATTTCCTCATGTGCAACATTCAGGTCACCGGTGTAAATGACCGGTTTCTTCTCATCCAGTTTCTTCAGATGTGCCCTGAGCATATCCTCCCACTCCATCCTGTAGGGAAGTCTCAGCAGTCCCTCCTTGGAATTGGGAACATAGGCACACACAAAATAGAATTCGGGATATTCCAGGGTAATGACCCTGCCTTCCCTGCTTACATCTCCCTCAATTTCATAGGAGACACTCAGCGGTTCCTGCTTCGCATATACCAGAGTGCCGCTGTAGCCCTTACGTTCGGCACTGTTCATATACAGATGGTATCCCTCAAACTTCAGGGCATCCTCCAGCTGCTCCGGCTGCATTTTTGTTTCCTGCAGGGCAAACAGGTCTGCATCACACTCCCTGAAGAATTCCGGAAAGCCCTTCTTTGCACAGGCCCTCAATCCGTTGACATTCCATGAGATCAGTTTCATCGGCTCATCCTGGCAGTTGCTTTTTTCAGCCACGCCTTTTCCTTTCCGTTCAGATGCGGGGAAACGGTTTCCCAGCAAAGTTTATGATAGTCATTCAGCTGCTTCAGTTCCGTGTCATCCAGCATGGAAACATCAATTGCATCCCTTTCATACGGCACAAATGTCAGCTGGTCAAACTTCAGCCATTTCCCGTAGAAGTTTTCCGAATCCTTTACGACCAGCAGCTCATTTTCGATTCTGATTCCCAGCTGTGAGGGAAGATAGATGCCCGGTTCATCCGTCACAATCATGCCTTCCTCCAGTATGGCGGAAGGTCTGGAAACCGTCGGCATGCCCCAGCGTATGCCGTGGGGCCCCTCATGCACGCTCAGAACATGCCCTACGCCGTGTCCTGTTCCGCACTGATAATCGATGTTGATATCCCATAAAGGCCTTCTTGCCAGAATATCCAGATTGTTTCCGGTCGTTCCGTAAAGGAATCTGGCTGCCGCAAGGTCCAGGTGTCCCTTCAGAACCAGCGTATACAGCTTCTTTTCCTTAACACTGACATCTCCCAGGGCAATCGTCCTTGTGATATCCGTGGTGCCGTCCCTGTATGTTCCCCCGGAATCCACAAGCAGGAATCCCTGGGGACGGATCTTCGCACAGCTGTCCTCTTTTGCCGTATAGTGCATCATGGCAGCGTTTTCCCTGTATGCACAGATTGTTTCAAAGGAAGGCTCAATATAATCCTTCTGCGCAGCCCGAAGACCGTAAAGCACATTCTGGACGCTGACTTCCGTCAGATCACCCTTTCCGGCATTCTGCTTCAGCCAGCAGATAAAGCTGCATACAGCCGCCGCATCCCTGACATGGGCATTGTATGTATTTTTGATTTCCGTTTCGTTTTTGACAGCTCTGAAAGCAAGAACCGGCGACGGATTGTTCAGAATCGTATTCCCGGCATCCAGTTTCAGATACAGACCGGCATTCAGCCTGTTCAGATCGGCCCAGATCACTTTATCCTTCAGTGTCGCAAGATCATCACCCAGCGCCCGGTACGGCCTGATTGTGACACCTGCTTCCTTCAGCGCATTCTTCACGCCGTAAGGCACCTTCGAAAGATCAACATAATAATAGGTTTTTGTTCTGGTAATCATCGCAAACGCATAGACGACCGGCGTGCACGGAATGTCATTTCCGCGGATATTGAACAGCCAGCAGGGATCCTCCAGAGCCGTAAGCACCAGAACATCTGCCTTTCTTTCCTTCATGACTTCCCTGACGCGGCGGATCCGTTCTTTTGCGGTTTCCCCCGTATATTTTTCCGAAAGAACGAACACTTCATCTTTCGGCATGGACGGTCTTTCCTTCCATATGGCCGATACCAAGTCTTCCTCCATATAAATATGCGCATTTTTCTGCAGCAGCGCCTGTTCAAGCCGTCTGGCTGCGGCAGCGGATACGACCTGTCCGTCGAAGCCGAGGATGCCTCCCCTGGGCGTTTTCTGAATCAGGAAATCTTCCGGATCCGGGATGCCGGGCTGCTTCAGCCGCATCAGTTCGACGCACGAACCTTCCAGTTCCTTCTCGGCCTGGGTAAAATACCGGCCGTCAGTCCACAGACCGGCAAACTTCTGCGTAATAATGACACAGCCGCTTTCCCCGCTGAAACCGCTGATAAATGATTTGCAACGGAAATAACCGGCCGTATATTCTTCGGAAAGATGATCATCCTCATTGGGAATATAATAAATATCTATTTTCTTCGCCTTCATAATCCGGCGAAGTTCTCTGATCCTGTCATTTACAGATAGCATGGCAATGACCTCCAAGCGCCATTATACCTCAAAACAGATATGATTCCTTCCGAACGCATTAAAAAAGGATTCCGTACAGCCCTGCTGTTTCTCATCGTCGTCCGGCTGTCTTTGGGGAATCCTTTTATTAACTTATCAAATAAGTATGTTTCACGTAACAGTGCTTTCACCACTGCACGATCAGGAATTGGTTCCTTTTATTCTGCGGTTTTCACCGCTTTGTTTTTTTATTCAGTTTTTGGTGATGCTGTGAAATCTGTCCATTGGTCCACCCTCATGCAGACTTTCACTTTCTGCCTTTCATTGCTTTTTTCTTTTATCTGTTTTACTGCAATTACTTTATTTATTTACATCTAATCATTTATTTTTTGCATTCAACAGATTTTTCTATTTCGGTCCTCCGAAATATTTCTGCAATTATTTCGAAGAACCGGTATTAATATTCGAGAAGTACCTTCTTCATAATAAGTAACCTCCTTTGCTTATGGAGTTTTACTTCCTCTTTGCACTTTCAATATAGCATTAATAAACTTGCTGAACAGTCTGTTATTTTATTTTTATATCTACTATAATGAATATGTTGGGGCCCGGAAACGGGCAATTTTCTTTTAAAGGGGAAAAACATGGAATTCAATCAGATTATCTACCAGATCTATCCGCTGGGGTTCTGCGGTGCACCGCCTGAAAATGACGGAATCACCGTATCAAGAATTCTGAAGGTCAAAGACTGGATTCCGCATTTCAAAAAGCTCGGGATCACTGCTGTTCTTTTCAATCCCGTATTTGAAAGCGACAGACACGGATATGATACAAGAGACTATGCGAAAACAGACTGCAGGCTCGGCACCAATCAGGACTTCGCCGCTGTCTGCGATGCTCTTCATGACAACGGCATCAAGGTAATTCTTGACGGTGTTTTCAACCATGTCGGCCGGGGATTCACCTTCTTCAGAGATGTTCTTGAGCGCAAATGGGACAGTCCCTACAAAGACTGGTTTTATATTGATTTTGCAAACAACCGGAACAGTGACGGATTTTCCTATGCCGACTGGGAAGGCCACCGGGAACTTGTGAAGCTCAATCTTCAGAATCCGGCGGTCAGGCGCTGGCTGTTTGAAAGAATTGACCAATGGGTGGCAGAGTTCGGAATTGACGGACTGCGGCTGGATGTTGCCTACTGCCTGGACAGAGACTTTATCCGGGAGCTTCATGACTACACAAAACGTCATGAGCCGGATTTCTTCCTGCTCGGTGAAATGATCGGCGGTGACTACAACGCCATTCTCGGCGATGACAAACTTGACAGTGTCACAAACTATGAATGCCGCAAGGGTCTTTTCTCAAGCATGAATTCAAAAAACATGTTTGAGATCGGCTATTCCCTCAACCGGCAGTTCGGCCGTGATCCCTGGTGTCTTTATACGGGAAAGCATCTGCTTTCCTTTGCGGACAATCACGACGTTGACAGAATTGCCTCTGTGCTCGAAGACCCCCGCGATCTTCCGCTGGTCTATGCCATGATCTGTGCCATGCCCGGTATCCCCTGCATTTACTACGGCAGTGAATGGGGCGCAAAAGGAAAACGGACAAAATGGTCGGACCGTCCCCTGCGTCCGTGTTTTGAAGGTCCGGAGTGGAACAGCCTGTGTGACTGCATCGCACAGATGAATGAAATCAGGCGCTTCTATCATGTGTTCACAGACGGTGATTATGTTCAGCTTTACATCCGGAACAAACAGCTCGCCTTCCGCAGAAGAGATTCAAAAGGACAGCTGACATTCTGCATCAACATCGATGACAGTCCCTGTCATATGGACTTCAATGCCGAAGTGACGGACGGCATAGATCTCATTAAAAAAACCGCTGTCAGTCTGCGCAGCGGCATTGATCTGGATGCTAAATCCGCAAAGTTCATCTACAGTTCCTGGGACTGAGTTACGGCCTCTGATAGGCGGTTTCCGTAATATCGGCGTCAGGCATTTCATATTTCAGGTTGATGTATTCCTTGCTGCATGAAAAGCCGCTGCAGTCGGCTGCCGTATCAAAATCCATAATCAGGCAGACTGTGCCGGCATCCATGTCGAATCCGGTCTCATATGCCCTGACCGTCTGGCTTTCCGACACCCATCTTCCGATGCAGTCCAGCGCAGCTTCCAGTTCATCACCGTCTTTCAGCGTATAGATACATACCCTTCTGTACATAAAACTCCTTTCCGTGCTCCGGTCTGCCGGAGCATTTTATGATTCATCCTCATGTTCCCTGCGGATATGCCCGGGTGCTTCCGAAGCTCCCTTTCCGGCATATTTTTCTCCCCTGCATTTCGGCAGATTCACGGACATGCCCGTCCTTTCATGCGTCAGTTCAAATATCCTGTCCGGAACGTTGAAGAAATCATATCTTCCTTCCTCACAGTCATCCCATGTCAGATCGACGTTATAGTACTCGCCTTCCAGCATGACGATATTCCATGCATGATCCTCCTCTGCGGTGCCTGCCGCATAATAACAGGGAACCGAAAGTCTGTTCATAATATACTGAAATGCCTTTGCATATCCGGCGCAGACCGTTTTGTGATTGACCAGGGCACTGAACGCGCTCTGGCTGAAAGAAGCCTCCAGATCATATTCGGCCAGGTCAATAACGGCGTCATGCACATATTTTTCCTTTTCAAAATCCGTTTCGAGAAGCTGAGCTCCGGCAATGATTTCATCCGCGGCCGCTTCAAACTTCTCCCTGTATTCATCTGCGTGTTCACTGAGTGTATAGAAGGTCAGAACAATCTCGGCACACAGATGATCCCGGGTATAACGGTAGGTAAATGATGTATCCAGCCAGAACAGTTCCGGATGATCATTGAATACCGCCATGACGGTATCCACCGCCTCTTCATCGGGAATATCCATATACGGCACAACATCGCTGTTCATGGCAGTGATATTTGCATACAGCTGTTTGTAAAATGACTTCTGCACATCATTCAGCATGCCGTAACAGATGCAGTAAAGCTCGTCAAACTCCAGTTCTTCCCCTCTCAGTTCTGATGCCTGAAGGCTTTCAGCCTCATCGTCGGAGATCATAGCCCCTTCGGATACCATCTGGTAAAGTGACTGGGAAGCATCGGAAATAATCTCTTTTGTGCCGGATACAATGATCTTAAGATCATACAGCGTATCCTGCATAAAGGAGCGTGCATCTTCATTGAAGCGGTATAACCCGCATACAATCAGCGCCGGAACCAGAACCGGCAGTAAAATGCGCAGAATCTTTTTCATCGTCAATATCATATCAGACAGAAACCGGTTTCCCGCAGCTGTCTGTTTTTAATTCATCCTTTCCGTGGTCTTTATGAAGTTCACTGCCCAGTCTTCATTGATCAGTGTCTGTTCCGCCTGCATGATATTCATTTTCTTCAGCATATTCCGTTCAATTTCACGGTACACGCTTTCATCAGCCGGCACTTCTCCGACAAATCCCTCATCGGTTTCCACAACAAATCCGTATCCGGAATCATTTACGGAAAAATAAAGATTTCTGACATCAAGATCCTCATGATCCGTCATCAGTGATATTTTCACCGACAGCTTCATTATTTCAACGGCCCGGTCATCAAGTCCGCTTTCAAAAATCAGAATTTTCTCCACAAGTTCATTCGGCAGATGAACCGTGCGCAGCCGGTATCTGCTCTGACTTATGTCTCCTTGATTTTCAAAGGCATTCTCCGTCTCTTGGCCGGTAAGCACAATCATGATCTTCCTTTCGGGATCATGGTACAGGCAGTCATACAGGATGCCCGACGTATATCCGCAGTGCGGACACTGAAACTCAAACAGAGACGTATCCAGCACCTTCTCCTTCAGTTCGGGATGAGTTCCGACATTTACTGCAGACCACGCAGTCATATAATGCTTTTTCCCGCATGACGGGCACTTGTATTCCATCTGATAGCTGTCCATAATCTCTCCTTCTGCTTTATGCATTTCTTAAACTGACGGATGGCACGCCGGGCAGTCATGATGTTCCCTTAACCGCCGCAGTCTTCCTTTCCGGTAAGAAAATCAATATATTTCAGGTATTTTTCCCTTCGCCTGAGGTCTTTTTCGGTAACCGCTGCAAGCCGGGTCAGATCCGCATTATGCCGCAGGTCCGACAGCTTCACGGCACGGCATATCGGATTTCCGGCCATTCTTTTAATATATTCGTCATAGCTGAGCCCTTCGTCATGCTTAAGAAGCACAAGCGCATCCACAACCTCCTGCGGGAATCCCTCCTTCAGAAGATCCTCAGCCGTGGTATCGGTATCCTCGAGAACGTCATGCAGAAGCGCTGCACAGGTCTCGTATTCATTCGTCATGGATTCCGCAACATGCCACGGATGAAAGACATACGGAAGACCGCTTTTGTCCGTCTGTTCCCTGTGTTTTTCAAACATCAGCTTCGCTGCTTTTGATGTCAGTTCCGTATAGATCATTTTTTCCTGTTCCTCCTGTGGTCAAGTGTCCTGACAAATCTGAAGATTCTGTGCAGTCTTCCGTTCAGAATCTCAGCCATTTCATCGACCGTATCCCATGTAAATCCTCTCCAGGCCATCAGTGCCAGGCGGAGCGGCGACTCAAAGACAGTTGAATCACGTACATCCCTGACGGGTGATTTTCTGATATAACGGCTGACCGCATGATGAACCAGACGGCCGGCCCTGGTGGCCTTCAGTTCGCCGAGTGTTGTATCTTTTGTAAACGGCAGCGGCTGACGTTCCTCCGGCAGATCATTTCCCAGAATCCTGACATATGTTTCATCGTCGATCAGAACGGTGCCGTTTTTCCATTTCATGAATTCAACCGCAAACGGACTGTACGGGTTTTCTGTTCCGTCCAGTGTGATCTCAGCCTGAAGCCTGATGTCGCTGACAGACGCTGCGGCACGGATCAGATATGTTCCCTTTTCAAGAAGCCGGCAGCCGGCATTCACGTCATAATACTTCAGGTCTTCCTTCAGCACCGGTATCGTGACCCGCCTGCTTTCTCCGGGTTCCAGCATGACGCTTTCAAACCCGGCCAGTTCCTTTTTCGCCCTGGCGATTTTAGATTCCGGCATGGATGCATAGATCTCCACAATCTCCCTTGCCCTGTATTCACCGGTATTGGTCACTGTCAGTGAAACATCGATCCGGTTTTCCTCTTCCTTCAGTTCCATGCCGGAATACTCAAACCGGCTGTAGGACAGACCGTATCCGAAAGGAAACAGCACGGGAATATCAAATGTATCGTAATACCGGTATCCCGTATAAATGCATTCCCTGTACTGGGTCTGCAGGATCGAGTTGTCAAAATATCTGAAGCACGGTGTATCTTCCAGTTTCAGCGGGAATGTTTCGGCAAGCTTTCCGGACGGCGATACAGCACCGCTCAGCAGTCTGACAAGTGCCTGCGAGCTTCTGCATCCCGAAAGATATGCCATCAGCACCGCACCTGCCTCCTCAATCCACGGCATGGCAACAGGTGCACCCGCCTGCAGAATCACGACAGTATTGGGATTGACGCGGATCAGTTCCCTGATCAGAAGATTCTGTACAAGCGGAAGCGACATCGTGGTTCTGTCATGTCCCTCCGCCTCATCGCCTTCATTCAGTCCTGCCGCAACAATGACAAGTTCTTTTTTCTTTGCCAGGGATACTGCGTCGGCAATCAGCTTCGGATGAATCAGATGATCATCCAGATGATATCCCTGTGCATATTCCGCTTCATATCCTGCTTTAATGAGCTCATCGTACAGATTGTCACTGACGATACTGTTTACTTTGGATGAACCGGTCCCCTGAAATCTGGGACGCACGGCAAGTTCTCCGATCACTGCGACCGTCTGATTTTTCATCGGCAGAATACCGTCATTCTTCAGAAGCACACAGCTTTCCAGCGCCGCATCGAGACATCCTTCAAGGTGTCCGCCGATGTCGAAAGCCGATGCCGGATGATCTTCAAACCGGGCCGCAAATTCACACATGCGCTCCGCATTTTCATCAATCTCTGCCTGATCGAGTTTTCCCCGGCTGAGAGCTTTGAGGATTCTTTTTGAAGTGCCGTGATCACCGCCGGGCATCTGCAGATTCAGCCCTGCCTTCAGACTTTCAACCGGTTCGCTGACCGCTCCCCAGTCGCTGATAAAGATGCCGTCAAACCCTTCATCTCTTGCATGTGAAAGCAGCTGCTCATTCTCACAGCAGTAAATTCCGTTCAGTCTGTTGTATGCCGCCATGACAGCCGCCGGATGCGCCTGCCGGATCAGACGGTCAAACTGCCTCAGATAAATCTCGTGCAGTGTTCTCTGATCGATAATACTGTCCTGAACCAGTCTTCCCATTTCTCTTGAATTGCAGACATAGTGTTTGACACAGGCACCTGTTCCGTTCTTCTGAAGTCCTCTGACAAAAGCTGTGCCGAGTTCCGAAGACAGGTACGGATCTTCGGAATAATACTCGAAATTTCTTCCGCAGAGCGGACTGCGCTTATGATTGATGCCCGGACCAAGCAGCAGGTCGATATTTTCACTGCGGCATTCTTCCGACAGCTTTTCCGCGATTCTGCGGATCAGCTCCCTGTCAAACGTACAGCCGAGTGCGGAAGCGGTCGGCCAGCATACAGCGGGCTTCGATTCATTGAATCCGAGACCGGTCTTCGTTTCAATCCGCAGGCCGTGCGGACCGTCCGCCATGGAAACAGGCCGCAGTCCCTTTTCACGCACGGAAAAAGTATGCCAGTTGTCCGAACCGGTAAAAAGCTTCGCTTTTTCCTCATCTGTCAGAGAGTCTGCTTTCATATCATTGCGTCCTTCAGATTTGCGGCGAAGCGTACTGCGAGGTCCGCAAACTGTTTCTTTTCTGTTTCGCTGAATCCCTTCAGGCTCAGTGTCCTGAGATCCGCCTTTGCATCTTCGATTTCCTCTTTCAGCTGCCCTGACTCCGGTGCGGCCTCAGCACTCACACCGTTTTTCATATCAACACTGAGTGTGACCAGTTTCTTTGCGGACAGACGTTCCAGAGAAACAATAACCATCGGAACGGAAATTCCCGTATAGTCGCTGATCTGTTTCTGATCGGCACCGGCACTCTTGATGACCGCATCAAATACCTTGATATCCCTGACATCAAGGGAATTCTTGAGGGCAATCGTATTCAGATACCTTGTATATACTTTGTTCATATAATACGAAACCGTAATCCAGTCCGTACTGACAATCGGCCTGAAATATGCTTCAATTCCTTCCTCCCCGAGTTTTTTGGTTCCCGGAGCCATCGGCAGAGCCATTTCGTCACCGGCGACACTGACCAGATAGCCGGCAATATCCAGTCTCTGTCTGTAGTAATCATCCTCATCGAGAATATCCCTGAAGAATCTGTCGTAGTACTGATAGACGCTCGTTTTCATCTTGACGATTTTCTGGATATTCATGTTCTGGGAAACAAGCGAACCGTCGGTCTTGACATAGTAGTAGACCGGCACCTGCAGAGGCATAATGACGCTGCAGTGCAGAACGTATTCGAGATTAAAGATGAAATCTTCGCAGAAGGTCATCTTCCTGTCAAAACGCAGATGATGTTCCTCGATGATGCTGCGCCGGAACAGCTTGTTCCAGATAACGCCGTAATAATAATCTGCCGGACTTTCCTTCAGCCACTCTGCATATTCCTGCCTGTTCAGCGGCCGGTCCGTCAGAATGCTTCCTTTTCTGGAAACATTTTTCCCTACAACACGGTAAAAGTCTGCGACAACCAGATCGGCATTGTTGTCATCCGCGGTCCTGACAAGCATCTTGGTGGAATCCGGCGTCATCCAGTCATCCGCATCCAGAAACTGAATGTATTCACCCTGTGCCATATCCAGTCCCATGTTTCTGGTGTCTGACACCCCGCTGTTGGATTTGTGCACCACCTTCACCCGGCTGTCCTTCTGAGCGTAGAAGTCAAGTATTGCCGGAGACCCGTCCCTGCTTCCGTCATCCATCAGAAGCAGTTCAAAATCCTCAAATTCCTGCCCGAGTATACTCTCGATGCATTTTCCCACTGCCGCCTCGGCGTTATATACCGGAACAATTATCGTTACTTTTGTCATATCTTACACTCCCTGTAAAGCATAGCATTCCCAAAGAAAAAATGACACGCCTTACGTGTCATCAGAACCGGATCAGACAGAAAGATTGAGAACATGACGTTCCCTGACATGTTTGTAAATCACTCCCGCCGGATAGTCGGGATGCCTGTTTACAAATATGTCATAAAAGAATTCTGTGATTCCGTTGCATTCATTCGCCGATACCGCAAATATGCGGCCTTTCAGCCGGCGGTCAGCTTTGAATACTATCTGATCACCGATTCGGTATCCGGGATTTTTTGTCATCCTAATCACCTCTGAAGGCAGTTCATGACTGCCATGAGGTATTCTATACATTTCATACAAAAAATGCAAATCCATGCTCTTTTTATCCGCCGGAATTCATTTTCTGCGAATATTTGCTGTGACTGATGAACTATTTTCCGTGACGCAAAAAAATTTTTTCGGAATTTTAAAATCGCAAAAAATGCCTTAAACAAGCCGTTTTTTCAAATGTTTGTGAATTCCGACTGTTTCTGTTACAGAATAAACAGTTGCATGCAGGAAAAAAACGGTTCAAAATCTAATCATACAGGCGCGTTTGTGAATTATACCTATGAAGGAGGTTAAATGAAAAAATGACAAAAAGAATCAAAAATGCCGCTCTGACGGGCTCTCAGCCATCCGTCAGACAAATGAAACGCGCTATCAGAGCTGTTGTCAGATTATACTCCGAGGCGAAAGCCAGACAGGAGTTCAGACAGAAGACAAACAGTCTCACTGTTCTGGATGATACGTTCATGCATGATGCACAGATTATCCATACAGTTGAACTCTACCGCAGTATGCTTGAGCCGGAACTGAGAAAGTACATCGACAATGTTTATCTCAATCCTCCGGCAGATGATACGTGGTATCTGCAGTATGAAAGCCGTACTACTTATTACCGGAAGCTCGGCAGAGCCACTGAAGAGTTTTACAGCTACCTCACGCAGGCACCCGGCAGTCTGAATATCATGCACTGATACTGAAGGAGAAATGCTCAAAAAAACAGAAAGTGCTGTTCACATTTTCTGTTTTTTCATTTATTTACCCCTGCTGTCTTTTCTCAAGCCAGCGCTTTGCGTATGAGCATACTGCCTGCACTTTTCCGCCGTGCTTTTCTATATCCGATACAGCCTCCTGCACCAGAAGCGAAGCAATGCCCTGACCCCGCAGAGACTCATCCACAAAGGTATGCGTTATATAATAGACCCCGTCCTCTGACGGGAAGTCTATTTCCGCAATAATTCTGCCGGCCTGATCTTCGGCATAAATACGGTTTTCTTCGTGAATCAGCTCCATTATTTTCTCCTTTTCGGCGGTTTTCTCCGCGCCCTTTTCCCCTTTGTGCGGCGGTATTCATTGATCTGCCGGCTGATCTGCGTATAGTCCCTTTCAAACAGTGTCCGTGAAATCTCACTGTCCAGCTCGCCGCGGTCCAGAGTCTGCAGGATTTTTTCCTGCACAAATGCTTTTGATTTCTCCTTATATGCGTGCATGCCGAACCGTTCCTGAATCACGGCAAGCTCCGGTCTCCACAGAAGAGACAGCTTATTTTCGATGCTGCATTCCTCATTCCGTTCCGGAGGTCTTACCAGATAGAAATCGATTTTGTTCTGATACAGCTCCACTGATATAATTCCCCACCAGTACGGCACATGTTCCGCAACATGCATTGCATGTGTGCTTCCCACGGCAATATAGCAGTAGTCATAGAACCGGCTGTAATCACGGACCTGCCGCTTCAGTCTTGCATATGAATCCGCATCACTCTTGATTTCAATTCCGTACAGGCTGTTTTCGGTGACCATGACAGCATCCGCCCTGGATCTTCCGGTTTCCTTTTCCTCCAGTATCCTGATTCTCCCGTATTTTTCCTCCAGCCAGTCGAACAGCGGTTCCCTGATGTCTTTATCCAGAAGTGTCATGCGTATATTTTACTGCGAAACCTGCTGTACGGTTTCCTAATCCTTCACTTCTGCTTCAAGCGCTTTTTTGAACTGGGTATTATAAAGTTCCGTATATACTCCGCCGAGTCTGACCAGGTTTTCATGCGTTCCTCTTTCGACAATCTCCCCGTCCTTAAGAACAAGAATCTCGTCCGCCGCAAGAATCGTGGAAAGACGGTGGGCAATCAGAATGCTGGTTCTGCTTTCAATCAGCGGATCAATCGCTTCCTGGATGGCATTCTCCGAAATAGAGTCAAGAGATGCAGTCGCCTCGTCGAAGATCATGACACTGGGATCTTTGAGCAGAATTCTGGCTATGGAAAGTCTCTGCTTCTCTCCTCCCGAAAGCTTCAGACCCCGGTTTCCGACAACAGTGTCATAGCCCTGCGGCTGTCTGAGAATAAAGTCATGAATATTTGCCTTTTTGCATGCTTCAATGAGTTCCTCCTCTTTTGCGTCAGGCTTTGCATAAAGGAGATTTTCCCTGATTGTCCCGTTGAAAAGATATGTTTCCTGCGTAACAATGCCGACGTTCTCCCTGAGCTGCTTAAGGCCCAGCTTTCTGACGTCCACACCGTCGAATTTCACGCATCCGCCCGTGACATCATAAAGGCGCGGAATCAGATTGATCATTGTGCTCTTGCCGGAACCGCTCGGTCCTACAATTGCCACGGAATTGCCGCTTCGCAGTGTAAAGCTGATATCCTTAAGTATCATTCTGTCCGGCTCATACTGGAAAAACACGTGATCAAACGTAATATTTCCCTTCGGTGAATACAGTCTGACAGGATTCTTCTGATCCTCAATCTCCACCGGCATATCAAAATACTCAAATATTCTTGTAAACATTGCCATGGCACGGAGCCAGTCCACCTGGATGTTCAGCAGACTGTTGACCGGACCGTACATTCTTCCGAGCAGCGCCACAAGTACCGTAATATCACCGACCGACAGAGATGAATCGTATTTCATGATGAGTATTCCGCCCACCAGATACAGCAGCATCGGACCGATGGAGGCAACCGTCGTAATCACAACCCTGAACCAGCGTCCCGCCATGGATTCGCGGATATAGAGTTTGATCATTTTGGTGTTGACATCCTCATATTTTTTGTATTCCCTGTCCTCCATGCAGAACAGCTTGACCAGCGTCTGTCCCGAAACAGACATTGTTTCATTCAGAATTCCGTTGATCTCATCATTGCATTCCTGTGCTTCCCTGGTCAGCTGCCATCTTGTTTTTCCGGCCGCCCTGGTCGGAAGGGTAAACAGAGGAACGATTATGATGCCGATGGTCGCAAGAATCCAGTTTTTCTGATACATGGCAACCAGTGCCACAATCAGCGTGATGACATTCGAAAGAATTGACGTAAATGTATTGGTGATCACCTGTCTGACGCCGTCAATATCAGAGGTCATTCTGGTGATGATATCTCCCTGGTTGCTGGTGGTGAAAAAGCGCTGAGACATCTTCTGCAGATGCCTGTACATCTGATTGCGCATATCAAAGGTAATATGCTGGGCAATCCAGGTATTGAGATATGACTCCAGCACACCGATCAGATTCGCTCCGAGCGTAACACCCAGTGAAAGAAGTATCAGTCTGACAAGAGCATTCATGTTTCTGCCGATCAGTCCTTCGTCTATGATGCGGCCGGTCAGAACACTGGGCATCAGGTTAAAGACAGATGACAGGACAATCGCCGCAAGCACAAGAATCATCTGTTTCCAGTACGGCTTAAGGTAGGAAAGAACCCGCTTTACAAGCGGCCATGTTATTTTCGGAGCATTTGCTTTTTCTTCTTCGCTCATAAAACCGCGTCCGCCGCGGCCCATTCCCGGTCCACCCATTGACATAGTGTGCATCCCCCGTTTTTTCTGTATTTTACTGCTTAAGATTTATTTTAAAAAGAATTGCACGCTCTGTCATTATAAAAGCAGGGTTTATCATTGATTTTCCCTGCTTTACTCTTCTTCATACAGTTTTACAGATACCTGACCGTCTGCGTCGGCGATCCACATGTAACTGCCGATCCTGTACCAGATATACTGATCAATACTTTTCACTTCATACACATTGTATGTTTTGTTTTCAATGGCCTGGCCGAGAACATCGGAATTCACACTTTTATCAGAGTAGATGTACAGACCTTCGGTATTGATTTCAATACCCATGATCACTTCTTCTCCGGTATCAATAATCTCCGGCTCATTCATAGCATCTCTTTCAGCTCTGGCCAGCGCCGCTCTTTCTGCTTCAATGCCCGCCCAGCGCTCACGTCTGGCTGCCTGTTCAAGTGACAGTCTGTCGGAATAACTTACACCCGCTTCAGACAGAATCCATGTATTTTCCGCGACACAGTACCACAGACCGTCCTCATTTTCTTCGGACGAATAGACTGGATATGTTTCTCCTTTGACTGCGTCTGACGCCTTTATGCTGTTGATGCTCGGGCTGAGATGGAAAACAGCATCATCCTTCTTTACGGAAACATATCCGATTTCCTCAGAAAAGTTTCCCGGATCGATCTGAGACAGCCTTGTCCATGCGAGTTCCGGAAGGACTTCCCTGATCACGTCTGTTTCATAAATCATCTGCGTGCTTCCGCCTCCGTCCATGCGGATTGCATCATAGGCACCGAGTTCATACAGGAAATTGATCAGCGTCTCATCGGAAAGCCCGCCGAATATAGTTATCAGCATATATTCGTTATTGGCCTTCTGGGCCAGTATCGTAATTGCCCTGTTCTGATAATGGTAACCGCTTGCCCCGCCGGTGATATCCTGCTGAACGCCGTCAACGAAGTATGTGAATGACCCGGAAATCCCGTATTCTGCATTAATCAGATATCCGGTCCACCAGTGCCAGCTGTCATCGCCGTACCAGTCATTCCACATCCATCCGTGATAGCGGATCCACATGTCCTCTCCGTCAATGTATGCCGTGGCATATCCCGTACCGTAGGAAGGCGTGTTTTCTATCCCGTTCCAGTATGTCCAGGCGTTGTGCCTGCGCACCGCACCGACCGGTCTTCCGTATTCATATTCAGTATTTGAAAAATAACCGCCGTTGATGCCTCCGGCATATGAATAACCTCTTGAGATTGTTTCCCAGTCCGCCAGTTCTCCCATACCTACGGGATACGGGCTGTAGTCAACCTGTACGAATGCATGCTCGTTGGGAATGACACGGATGATATCATACTGTACACCGCTGATGAATCCTCTCTCATGCGTTACGTCAATATCATATGCGCCGTCTGTATATACATTGATTGCCGTCGGAATATTCCTTCCCAGACCCGGTGCACGCGTTCTTTCGTTATAGTGCCATGTAAGAAGTTCAGCCTGAACAGGCTTTGTCATGCCGAATGCCAAAACAACCGCTGCCGCAGCAGCAATCATCTTTGCAAACAGTTTTGAAACAGAACTTTTACCCATAAACACCCCGTGAATCAATATTATATAAGAACACCGCCCTTTTTGAAACTAAAAATAACATACATTTTCCGCTGCAGTGCCCGGCAGGTCCCGGTACCAGGCCGAATAAAAAACGGATCATCTCCGTTTCATGCAGTACCACTGAAGATCATCATGATCTTCCGCTTCCCTGATTCTTTCCGGCACCTGATCTGTTTTTCTCATTCCGGCTTTTTCCATCACCCGGATACTTGCCGTATTGTCTGTTCTGCAGGCACCGTAGACCGTCTCAATGCCTTCGTCAAACAGAAATTCAGAAACAGCTTTCACTGCTTCCGATGCATATCCCCTCCTGCGGTATGCAGCGCCGATCACATATCCGATATCAGCCGCGTTTTCAGAAGAAGAATATGCCGCATTGATTTCTCCGACAGCCTGCCGGGTCTGCTTCACTATTACTGCCCAGTCATAGAAATGCCTTCTTCCGTAATGAGGAATGCGCTGCGCAATAAAATGTTCAGTCTGCGAAATATCGGTAAATGCCTCTTCATTCAGAGACAAAGCTGTTTCCCTGTCGCCGTGCACATTCCTGTACATGCTTTCGGCATCGGTGATCTCAAACGGTCTCAGAATCAGATGTTCCGTCAGGATAATCTTTTCCATATTTAAACTCCACGGCTTTTGCGGCCAGTTCTCTGATTTCGTCGGCACAAAATCCGCTGATATACCATTTTTCCGCATCAAAATATCTTTTTTTACTGTCCGGTATCATTTCTTCAAACGCTTCATAATCAGCCGAAGCGATGACGTCCTTTTCGCCGCTTCCGGTAAAACATATCATATAGCGGTCAACCTGACAGGAGGGACGTCCGGTTTCCGTATCATAGTACTGCACCGGAAGCGCAGGCTTCCTGGGAAGCAGGAAAGGTCTGTCCTTTTTAACCGTATACAGCAGTGTAACGGATTTTGTCACTTTATGCTCCAGCAGTGTTGTCTCGGCGATATCCGCATCACTGCTCTGAAGCCTGTGCATCCAGTCGCGGTATACATCAGTATTTACACCTGCCCACATCTGCTCAGCTTCCTCTGTGCCGGCAGACAGTCTGTTTCTTGCACAGCCGATGGAAACAAAATCAGATTCCCCGTTCAGCACCTTCCCCATCATCTCATGAAGCAGCTTCAGGTTATATTCCTGCAGCGTTTCACAGACTTCCTCCAGATTCAGTTTGGAAACAGGTCTGCCGTTTACCGTCACGGCAGAAAGCAGATTCATGACCCCGTAGGCACAGGTAAACAGCTCCTCAATGTCCTCACTGCTTGCCGGCAGTCCCAGCGTAAATGTATATACGCTGAAATCAGGACTGTGTCTGACAATAATCCCCCTGCCGATCCTGTTCCTGTTATACGCAATATAGCCTTCTGATGACTTCTGATACTCCTCAAAACGCTCATTATGAAAAGCGCCGTATGTCATATCCCCGGTGATAATCGCCTCTGCAGGATATTCAGCGTGCGGCACAAATTTACGTCTGACGCTTATATCAACTGTCATCTCCGACATCGTTTTCTTCTTCCTCTTCAAGCTCTTTCAGCAGTTTCAGTTCTTCTTTGGAGAATTCATGTTTTTCAAACAGATCCGGCCGTTTTTCCTTTGTAAGCTTCAGTGACTGTCTGAGTCTCCATGCACGTATTTTTGCATGATTTCCCGATAAAAGCACTTCAGGAACTTTTTCTCCCTTGTAATCCGCGGGCTGTGTATACTGCGGATACTCAAGCAGACCGTTCTCATATGATTCGTCATTTGCCGAATCGTCCCTGATCGATCCCTTCAGCAGCCGGACCACCGAATCGGAAATCACCATACTCGCCAGTTCCCCGCCGGTCAGCACATAATCACCGATAGATATGATTTCATCCACGTGATCATTGATTCTGGCGTCCATGCCCTCATAATGACCGCAGAGGATAATCAGATGCTCTTTCCGTGCCAGTTCACGGGCCCTGGACTGTGTATACGGCGTACCTGAGGCTGCGGTCATAATGACATAACTGTCATCCGTTCTGATTGAATCAAGTGCATCAAGCACCGGCTGGCATTTCATAACCATCCCTGCCCCTCCGCCGAAGGGACTGTCGTCCACATGCCTGTATCTGTCATGCGCAAAATCCCTGATCTGCACAAAATCAAAGGATACAAGACCCTTCGCGGCAGCTCTTCCGACGATTGACGTCTGAACAAAGTTTTCAAACATCTCGGGAAACAGGGTAAGGACGGAGATTCTCATAACAGACCCTCGATTACATGCACGGTGATGATTCCTTCCTCGTCATTGATTTCTGTCACAAAGGCAGGCACATTGGGAATCAGAACTGTTGTTCCGTCATCCCTTCTGACACGCAGATTGTTCTGCGCGCCTGCAGTCTCCTCGACATCAATGACTTCACCGATCGGATTTCCTTCTTCGTCAACCGCACGAAAACCGATCAGCTCATCAAAATAGTATTCGCCTTCCTCGAGATCAGGCCTGTCTTCGGCATTGACCAGAAGGATGCAGCCCTTGAATTTTTCAACCAGATTGATATCCTGGTAATCCTCAAAAGACACCAGGGCAAATCCCTTGTGACTGCGGTATGTTTTCACCTTCATCGGGATCAGCTCATCTTTGTATTCAATATATACTGTATTCCCTGCCTCATACCGTATTTCATCAAAGTCAGACCAGCTTTCGATCTTAAGTTCTCCTTTGAGTCCGTGTGTATTAACTGCTTTTCCTATCTCTATGTATTCCATACCAGTGCCTCCATGTCAGAAAGAGGATGCATCCGCATCCCCGTTACTGAATCTCTTCGAATTTGATTGTAACCTTTTTGTCCTCGTTGTGTGATGCAACAGACATAACCTGGCGCAGCGCTGATGCCATGGAACCTTTGCGGCCGATCAGCCTTGCGATATCTTCATTTTTTGCATATACATGAAGAACAATCTCACGATTGTTTGCGCTGGGCATTTCTTTGACGCTGAGGCTTTCCTTGTCATCTACCATCGGAGTGACCAGGTCCAGCAGTACTTTATCCAGCTGTGCCATTTCGGATTACTTCTTCTCTTTTCCGACTTTTTTCTCGTCGTGGAACTTCTTCATAATACCCTGCTTTGAGAAGATATTACGAACAGTATCGGACGGCTGAGCGCCATTCTTGAGCCACTTCATAGCGAGTTCTTCATCAACATGAATCGTCTCAGGCTGGCTTGTCGGATCAAAATAACCAAGAGTTTCAATGACTCTTCCGTCTCTTGCTGTACGGCTGTCAGCAGCTACGATACGGTATCTGGGAGCCTTCTTCGCACCCATTCTTGTTAATCTGATTCTTACAGACATAGTATTTCCTCCTAACGAACATGCTCTATTATAGCCGATATAAAATGCCTGTCAAGGTTTTTTACTTGACAGGCATTATTATTTTTTCTGTGAAGATCACAGTTTCCCGATCATTTTTTCCGGCCGGACGCGTTCGTCAAACTCCTCTTCCGACATCAGGCCCATCTCTGTGACAGCCTGCCTCAGCGTCTTGTTTTCCCTGTATGCCCTGTGGGCACATTCCGCCGCTTTTTCATATCCGATATATGGAGAAAGACATGTCACAAGCATCAGTGACCTGTTCAGATTCTCCTTCATTTTCTCCCTGTCTGCCTTCAGTCCCTTCAGACAGTTTTCATTGAATGAACGCATGCCGTCGGAAAGAAGCGCGGCAGACTGCATCATGTTGTAGGCAAGAACCGGCATGAATACATTCAGTTCAAAATTTCCCTGTGATGCGCCGAAACCCACCGCAGCGTCATTTCCCATCACCTGCACGGCAATCATCGTGACTGCCTCGCACTGGGTCGGATTGACTTTTCCCGGCATGATGGACGATCCCGGTTCATTTTCCGGAATAGTGATTTCACCGATGCCGCATCTGGGTCCGCTGGCCAGCCATCTGATATCATTGGCGATCTTCATCAGATTCGCTGCCAGGGCCTTCATTGCCCCGTGAAGATATACATAGCCGTCCTTTGAAGTGAGCGCATGGAACTTGTTGTCTGCCGGTGTGAAGGCAATTCCCGTCATTTCACTGATCTTTTCACAGCAGATCCTGTCAAATCCCTCGGGACAGTTCAGCCCTGTGCCCACGGCAGTCCCTCCGACTGCCAGAGCCTTCAGATGTCCGGCAGCCCCGCTGATCATTTTTCTGCTTTCCTCCAGCATTCCTCTGTATCCGGAAAGTTCCTGGCTGAATCCGAGGGGAACGGCATCCTGCAGATGCGTCCTGCCGATCTTGATCACATCCTTATTGTCCTCCTCCAGCTTTTTCAGCGTTTCGATCATTGCATCGATTTCCGGAATGATACGTTCCTCAGCCGCCGTGACTGCCGCAATATGCATCGCCGTGGGAAATGTATCATTGGAACTCTGCGACATATTGACATGATCATTGGGATGGATATTCAGGCCGGTGTCCTTTCTGACGATGTGTGCAATCACTTCATTCACATTCATGTTGGACTGCGTGCCGCTGCCGGTCTGCCATACTTTCAGCGGAAATTCATCCGGGTACTTTCCGGCAATAATATCCGCGCAGGCATCTTCAATCGCCTCGGCAATTCCCCTGTCGAGTCTGCCCAGCTGATAATTCGCAGACGCTGCGGCACTTTTCAAAACAGCAAATGCCCTGATCACTTCCGCAGGGACGGTTTCCGTTGAAATTCTGAAATTCTGCAGGGAGCGCTGCGTCTGTGCACCCCACAGATGATCTGCAGGGACAGCAATCTCTCCCATGGTATCGTGTTCTGTTCTGTATTTTTCCATAACTGCAGGTTCCTTTCCGTTTCAGTTTATCAAAACAGTGCCTGTCAAAAAAGAAAAACTGTCCTCAGGACAGTTCTCTTTCCTTATTTGATTCTTTCAACGATGGACCTCAGTCCTGCTTCAGGCTGGAATCCGACTACAGTAGCCTCGAGAGCTCCGTTCTTGAAACCGAGCAGTGTCGGAATGGACATGATTCCGTATCTCTGGGCAATGTCTCCGAAATCATCAACGTTTACCTTGATGAACTTAACGTCCTTTTCCTCATTGGAAATCTTTTCAACAAGGGGTCCTACCATCTTGCAGGGACCGCACCAGTCTGCATAGAAATCCACAAATACGGATTTGTTATTTTTGAGTATGCTGTCATACTCTTCACTTGTACTGATTACATCAACCATTTTTTATTTCCTCACTTCCTGTACTTATTATTCCATAGAACTGAAGCGGCAACAATTCATCTGCCCTCTTACAGAAGGCTTGCGGCTTCCTTGTCCAGGAATACACAGACATCGGGGTGGTTCTGCAGAATTGACGCAGGGCAGTCGGTTGTAACCGGACCCTGCAGCATGCCCTTGACGGCTTCCGCCTTGTTGGCACCTGTGGCGATCACGATAATCTTCTTTGCCTTCATAATTGATGCAAGTCCCATTGTGACAGCCTGTGTCGGAACCTGGCTGATATCATCTCCGAAGAAGCGCGCATTGTCTTTTCTTGTCTGTTCCGTCAGATCCATGACATGTGTCAGGGAATCAAACGGAGTGCCCGGCTCATTGAATGCGATATGGCCGTCGGAACCGATTCCGAGTACCTGAAGGTCAATCTGATGGCCTTCCATTGATTCTTCATATGCTTTGCATGAAGCTTCCAGATCGTCTGTTTCACCCAGCGGAACATGAACATTCTCGTCGGGGATATCGATATGGTCAAACAGATTCTCGTGCATAAATGTCCAGTATGACTGATCATGGCTGCGCGGAATGCCTACATATTCATCAAGATTCCATGTAAGGATATCTTTGTAGGATGTTCCGTTGCTGTTGTGATCTGCAATCATCTTCTTGTAAAGTCCGACGGGACTTGAACCTGTTGCCAGACCCAGTACGGGCTTATCCTGGCTGAGTACTTCCTTCATTACTTTAAATGCTTCGCTTGATACTTCTTCGTATGTATCTTTGACGACTACTTTAAACATGTTTTCCTCCTGATTTAGTTCCTGTAAATCATATCATAATTGAAGATCATCAGAATATTTCTATTACATAGAAAGTTGAGAAAACTTCACCCGGACCGAGTTTCAGCGTTCCTTCTCTTTCATCAAACGGCACTCTGACTTCTTCAAAATCAGCGTGTGAATGCCACGGCTCAATGCATACAAACGGTGCATGAGGACTCCAGAAGGCAACCCACGGATATCCTTCCGCGTAAACACGCACGCCGTGCTCTCCGTTTGTCAGTGAGAATACATCGCTTTGCGGTGCCGTGATGACAATGGTCTTGTGAAGATCGTCCGGATTGAGCGCCGTTTCCGTCACATTGCATACGTACTGCTCTTCAACCCTGTAGGTTTCCTCTTTGTTCCATGTAAGTTTGTAGTCATCGTAGTTTCCGTACTCACCCGGCGGACAGTTGAATGCGGGATGGTATCCGAAATTGAACGGCATAACCTCATCATTCGTATTCTTTACGGTCGTTGTGATCTTCAGCTGCTTACCGTCAAGCTCATACCTGTTCTGAAGCACAAAATGGTAGGGATACTGTTCCAGCGTTTCCGCAGAATCCTTCAGTTCCATAATGATGCAGTTTTCCGTATGTTCAATACAGGTAAAATCACTGTTTCTCGTGAAGCCGTGATTCCCTGTCACATACTCTTTTCCGTTGATATGCAGGATCTTGTCGTATGTGCTTCCGACCACCGGAAACAGCGTCGGATTTCTTCCCTTCCAGTACCCGGCATCTCCCTGCCACATATATTCCGTCTTTGTTGAAAGATCCCTGAAGCTTGTAATCTCCGAAGCATGCTCATCGACACTGACATACGCAAGTTCATTTTTCATTTCAAATTCAGCCATAATTATCTTTTCTCCTGTCAACTGATTTGATTATATCATCTTTGAAATAATATTATATTTACAGAAAGACATGATGCGGCTTTCCGTAAATGATATTGCTGAATACAGAGGTTTCCGCCTATGAACTATTCATTTGAATATATCCGGCTGATTATGCTGGTTTATGTTGTATTTACACATTTTGAGCTGTTTTCAGGTCCCGGCGGAATTGTATCCGCACTGGCAGGCGGAGCGGAGGCAGTATCATTTTTCTATATTCTTTCCGGCTGGTTCATGAAAAAGAGCTATGAAAAACACTATGCCGGAAAAGGAATGACATACCGTAATTATCTGACCGCCGTGTTCGCACAGAAGAAAAAGTATTTTCTGATGTACTGGACCATGCTGACGCTGTCACTTGTTTATTACATTTACATCCACATGCGGGAAGGCCTGCCCGCCGTGCTTTATTATTTATAAATATTCGCACT
>JAILGV010000097.1 GCA_024696355.1 Solobacterium sp. | reverse complement strand
AAAACGGTCTTTTGCGGTGCCATAGACAGGGTCTTCTACCAGCGGATGGTTGTTTGAGGACATATGTACTCGGATCTGATGTGTGCGGCCGGTCTCTAGCCGGCACTCCAGATCGGTGAATTGACCGAGCCGTTCCACCACTTTATAGTGAGTCACAGCACGTTTGCCTGTAGGATCGATGCCGATTTTTTTGCGGTCATTTTTCATACGCGCCAAAGGTGCATCGACAGTCCCCTCTTCTTCCTTCAGATTGCCATAGACAATCGCGCGGTATGATCGTGTGATGCTGTGGACAGCAAATTGTTCTGCAAGTGCGTGATGTGCATTATTGTTCTTGCATACAACGAGAAGACCGCTTGTATCACGATCAATACGATGTACGATTCCGGGTCTCATTACACCGTTAATATCGGAGAGTGAATCACTGCAGTGATATAGAAGCGCGTTTACCAACGTGCCGCTGTAGTGACCGGGGGCAGGGTGGACGACCATTCCCTGCGGTTTGTTGACAATCAGGAGGTCATTATCTTCATAAACGATGTCGAGCGGAATGTTCTCGGGTATGATATCAAGCGCTATGGGCTCCGGAATGAGGATTTTGACCATCTCACCTTCCGTTACACGGTAGCTGGCTTTTACGGCCTTAGAATCGACTGTGACGGCCTTGTCAGCTATAATCTTCTGAATGTAGGATCGGGAAAAGCCGTCCATGAGCAGGCTGAGGTAGCGGTCAATCCGCATATCATCACAGGAATCATCAATAATAAAAGTTCTCTCTTCCATAGTATTACTTTTTGAAAAAGTTTAATTCTTCGTCTTTATAGTAAAACAACAGTAAAAGGATGAGCAGAATACAACCTACAGTGACATAGATATCCGCAACATTAAAAATCGGGAAATCGATCAATTCGAAATAAAGAAAATCAACAACAAATCCCTGTCGTATTCTGTCGATGAAATTACCGATTGCACCAGCGAAGATCAGAACCAGATCAATCCGAAGGAAAAGCATCCTTGCTGTCTGTGGCATATGGCTGTATACAATCAGAATAGCGACTAATACGATAATTGTAAAAATAATGAAAAAGGTCTGCTTATTCTGCAGCATTCCGAAGGCAGAACCGCGGTTTTCCAGATAGAGCAGGCGGAATACGCCCGGAATCAGGATTTTCCCTCCCTGAAGAGGAAGTAGATGCTGTACGGCGAGATATTTCGTAAACTGGTCAAGCAGGATCAGAATAATCACAGCTGCCAGGGCTTTAAGATATTTCATTCAAGTATCTCCTTTATGGCTGCAAGAATTTCTTTGTCGCTGACATCGTGGCAGATGACGGCATGTCCGATGCGGTCCAGAAGAATCATCTTTACATGGCCTTTTTCCATTTTTTTGTCGGATTTTGTCGTCTGAAGGATTTCTTCTGCAGAGATTCCCATCACAGTATTCACAAAACATGCAGATACAGGCAGCTTGTACAAATGATAAAGTGTATGACAGATATCGTCATATTCTTCCTGGCTGAGCATACCTCTTTCTTTTGAAATCCATGCGGCAGCTTTCATACCGACCGACACACACATGCCGTGGGATAACGATTCATAAGCGTATTTTTCAATTGCATGCCCAATTGTGTGACCAAAATTCAATATGGCACGTTCTCCCTTCTCTTCCGGGTCATTTTCAACGATTGCCTGTTTGATTTTGTCGCTTCGTAAAACCATCTCTGTGTGAAGTTCAGTGTTACCCGGTTTATAGGAAGTCGCATGCTGCAGGATAGAAGAATTCTCCTTTAACCATTTATAATACTCTGCATCACGAATCAGTCCGTGTTTGATGATTTCTCCCATTCCGGAACAGTAATCCCAGGGATGGAGTGATTCAAAAACTGCAGAGCAGGAATAGACCAGAACCGGATGGTGAAAGGCACCAACCATATTTTTAAATCCACGGAAGTCAACACCAGTCTTGCCGCCAATACTGGAATCAACCTGTGCCAGCAGTGATGTCGGAATCTGAATAAAACGGATACCGCGCAGGTAAGTAGCTGCTGTAAAACCGGTCAGATCTCCCGTGACGCCTCCTCCGAGTGCGGCGAGTATATCTCTGCGCTCAAATCCCTTCAGAATCAGGTGCTGATAGAGATCCTGCACAGTCTGAAGCGTTTTATTCTCTTCTCCTTCCGGAAAAACAAAACTGGTGACGGTATCGAAATAAGCAGAAAGCATATTACTGATAGTATCAAGATATAAGCTTGCAACTTTAGAATCTGATACAATGCAGATTTTCCGCCCCTGCATATCCGGCAGGGAGGCAACTGCTGTTCCGAGGTCTGAAAAATCATTACGCAACAGGATCGGATAGGATCCTCTGTTTTTTATTTGTATGGTCAGATCATTCATAAAAGCATCCTCTCAAGGCATATTAAGCAAATATCGCAGCTGCACAGGATGCATGCTGCGATATTTGTCTTGAAGTATTTTTAAAGGATCAAACTGCATCAAACGTTTTCATCAAAGATATCGGAAAACTCTTTGATCAGTGTCTTGTCGCCTCCAAGGGTCTCATCTGCTTCATCTTCAGGCTCTTCCTGATTTTGTGCTGCTTCCTTCTCAGGAAGCGGATCATTGTGGACAGGACCTGCCTGCAGCTGATCGGCATGTTCAGATGCGCTCTTCTCCAGCATTTCCATGGATGCAGCGGAGGAGGCTTCAAGATCAAAAGCCTTGGAATCCAGCAGATCCATCTGTGCCTGCGCAAGTGCCTTGTACTGTGCACGGTAGCTGTCATACTGTCTGAGAAGCTCGGAGAATTGTACCTTTACCTTTTCCAGTTCGATCTTGGAATCTGCAACGATGGACTGTGCCTTAAGGATGGCTTCCTGCTCGATTACGGTTGCATTCTTGCGGGCACTGAGGATTGTCTCCTCTGCAGTCGTCTCAGCAAGCATAAGCGCTTTCTGCATAGACTTTTCAATCTCTTTGTAATGATTGAGATGCTCATCTAACTGTTTAATCTTCTCTTTAAGAGAAAGATTATCCTTGTAGAGTGTCTCATAGTCCGCGGCAACTGTGGAAAAGAACAGATCTACATCCTGTTTGTTATATCCCATTCCACCGCTTTTAAATACTTTTCCCTGAATATCAATAGGTGTCAGCATATGTTCAACCTCCCTTTACTGATTCTGAGGGTTCAGATAAACGGAATATTTATAAATCTTCACCCATAAAATCGAATGCCGGTACTGTCACTTTGGAAGAAGCGGCATCCAGAAAATCTCCAGTGATGTCAATATCGTTCGGTGTGTAAATGACAATCTTATCTGCAATCTGTTTTACTGTGCCGTTGATGGCATAGCAGCAGCCGGATACAAAGTCAATAATCCTCTGTGCATCCTCCAGGCTGACAAGGTCAAAATTGATGACAGCAGCTTTGCCGGAAAGAATAATATCACTGATATCCTGGCAGCTGTCAAAATCACTCGGTCTGCATACACGTACCTCCATGCCGGCGGCATTGCGGCTGCTTCGTGACATTGAAACAATGCGGGGACCAGAAGATTCGGAAGACTTGCTGCGGCGGAATGAAGAGCGGCGTGCCGGACGATCCGGAATCTCATCATCGTCATCATCGTCATCAATATCAGAGAATGAAGTGATATCGTCATCAATATTATCTTCAGAAAGCTTTTTCGCCTTGCGGCCGAAACGGGAAGTGGCGGGTTTTTTCTCTTTTTTGACAGATTCCTCAGGTGCAGACGCCTCTTCAGCC
>JAILGV010000078.1 GCA_024696355.1 Solobacterium sp. | reverse complement strand
TCCGAGGAGCGCTATGAAGTCAGCTACAAATCCCCGAAGCCGCGCGTCAAATTCGATACGGACCGGCTGAAGCTGGCCTATCCCGAGATTTATGCACGGCTCGAACAGGAGGGATTCATCAAAACCGTTCAGAGCAGGCCGGCCTTCCTTCTGAAGACGTCGCACATCTTCAGAAGAAGCTGATTCACTGGAGGGCAGGCAATGAATACTGGAAACAGCAGTACCGTTTCCGTTGTCGGACAGTACTGCCGCAGCAGGATACGCAAAGCCGGAGGCTCCGGCTTCTGCGTGCATATCATACGGGCAGATGAAACGCAGGATCTTCCTGCCGCCGTTAAGGCACGATGCCGGAAAGGCAGGGGTTATGAATTCCCCGCTGCCGGATGCGGACTGCCGGCGGCGTCCGCACTGAAAATCAGATACTTCGGCACATGGGAGAATTCCGGATACGGCATTCAGCTGAAAGTCAGCGCCTATGAAATCCTGAAGCCGGAAACAGTAAAGGGCATGACGGCATATCTTTCCGGAAGGCATTTCCGCGGCATCGGCCCCGCACTTGCAAAAGCCATTACCGACAGGTTCGGCGACGATACCTGGATGATCCTGAAGAATCATCCGGACAAGCTGCTTTCGGTGCGCGGGATCAGCGTTGCCAAGCTGGAAGCCCTGAAGCGGGGCTTCCGCGAAACGGAAAGCATCAATGAGCTCAGCGTCTTTCTGGCTTCCTATGGATTCAGCACGGACCGGATATCGGCAATCAGCCGTCATCTCGGTCCGGACGCCGTGGAAATCATCCGGGCAAACCCGTTTGCCGTGATGGACGTTCCCGGCTGCGGGTTCTCCATAGCCGATTCCATAGCCCGGGGACTGGACGTCATGCTGGCAAGTCCGCAGCGGATCAAAGCCGCGCTTGTATCTGCGCTGCGCAATGATTCCGCATTCACCGGCAGTATGTGCACGCATTCCGCTGATGCGGAACGGCTTGCCATGCAGCTGCTCAATACGGGATTTGCCGAACCGCCGGTATCGCAGTCAGCGTACCGGCAGGTGTTTCAGGCTTGCCTTGATGAAAAACAGATCTCCGTTTCTGACGGGGATCTTGTCTTTCTGAAGGAAAACGAACAGGCGGAAACGCGCACGGCCCTTGCGCTTGCGCGTCTGATGAAGCATGAAATCCCGGTGCCGCTGAAACAGAAATACCTGCAGGAGCTAGAACGCTGCTGCAGGCAGGAAAAGGGAAGAAAGCTGTCGGAGGGACAGAAGGAAGCCTGCCGCACAAGCCTGTGCAGCAGGGTCAGCATTATCACCGGAGGACCGGGAACCGGCAAGACGACAATCCTGAAAACGGTGATTGAAACATACCGCCGGGTTCATCCGGGCGGGAATGTGACGCTCATGGCGCCGACCGGCAAGGCGGCGCGCAGGATGTCTGAGTCAGCGGGACTTCCGGCTTCGACGATCCATATGAAGATCCGCTATTATGACAGGGAAATGAAGTACAGCGAATGTGCGGAAATTCCCGGCGGGCTGATTGTCGTGGATGAGATGAGCATGGTTGACCAGTACCTGATGGACCGCATGGTGTCATGCATCAGGGATGACAGCAGTCATCTTCTGATGGTCGGGGATTCCAGCCAGCTTCCCTCCGTCGGACCGGGGGACGTGCTTCATGAACTCACTTCTTCGGGCGTGATACCCGTATCCGTACTGACGGAGGTGTTCCGTCAGGCGGACGGGGCGGGAATGATCGTTAGCAACGCACAGGCAATCAATGCAGGCAGCCATGCGCTTGCCTGCAATCCGCACTTCCAGCTTGTCGGCGCAGCCGATGAGCGGCAGGCTCTGGAAGAAATCCTGCATATTTACCGTGAGGAAACGAAAATCTTCGGGATTGAGAATGTCGCGCTTCTGACGCCGCTGCGGCATAAGCGCATTGTGTCTGTTGATCATATGAACCGGCTTCTTCAGGATATCGTCAATCCGGAAGCGGACGGGAAGCCGTCCGTGCAGATTGGCGGAACAGTTTTCCGCGAAGGGGACAGGGTCATCCAGATGAAGAACACGATATTCGCCAGCAACGGCGATATCGGTGCTCTCCGTCAGATCGAAGCTGATGAGGGAAGCGGGGATGACGCTTCCTTCGAAATTGCCTTTGAAAACGGGAATACGGTTCATTATGAGCGTGAGGATATGCAGAATGTTGATCTGGCATACGCCCTGACGGTTCACAAATCGCAGGGCAGCGAATACGAAAGCGTGATCATCCCGATGCTTTCCTCACAGAAGTGTTCCCTTTTCAAAAGGAACCTTCTGTATACGGCGTGCACCAGGGGACGGCAGAGGGTCATCATTGTCGGTGACCCGGAGGCGGTCAACTGGTGCATTGATCACGCGGAGGCCGGAATGAGGCTGACGCGGCTGGGGGAGAGGATCAGGAAGCTGTGCAACCTCTGAAACTCTGAAAAAAATTTTTGAGAAACCTCCCATTCAGGTGGTATTATTATTGACGCTTGTGTCATGGATATAATCCACTGACATGAAACAGCTGCCGGTACATTATTGTGCGCGGTGATTAGAAAGTAGAGGATGATTTAATGGCTGTTGTACAGACATTTCTGTCACTTGCAATACTCGGAATTCTTTATTACCGGATGATCAAGCGGGAAAAACCCGAACAGATCGGATGGCTTCAGGCACTCGTTCCCATCGCACTCGGAGCGGTATCACTGAGTATTTCCTTTTATGTGCTGATCGGCGTGGCATCATTGCTGAATGCTCTTGGAATCAGCGCAGGCAGTGCGAACAATTTCATCAAATCCATGATGTTTGCATTTCTGATGGCGGGAGCTCCCGAAGAAATCGCCAAGCTGATATTCATGGTGATCGCGATTTTCCTTTTCCGAAAAAAGATCAGAAATGTCTATGAATATATTCTGATCGGCGCTGCCATCGGCATCGGCTTCACGCTGCCGGAGGAATTCGTATATGGCGACGTGGAGGCGCAGGCGATCTGGATCAGAATGCTGACAGTCTGCGGACATATGATCTACGGCATTATCATGGCAAAGCATATCGGCATTGCGCAGTACAACAGGAAAAACGGACAGCCGCGTTTTCTGCAGTATGTGCTTGCCATCTGCATTCCTGTATTACTTCACACACTGTATGACGCATGCACATCCAACAACTTGATGATGCTGAGTGAGGAGACAGCTGAATCGGATACGGGCATCATGCTCGGACTGATCGCAGTCGCAGCGCATTTCATCATTCAGATTGTTGTTCTCGTCTTACTGAAGAAGAATACGGAAAAGTACTGCGAAATGGCCCTGCTCTGAGCGGGTATAATAATATCCAAACATGAGTCAACCACCCGGTATTTAAATTCCGGGTGGTTGACCGGTGGCAGAGACAGAATCAGAAATGAAAATGATACAGAGAGGGTGTGACCGCTGCCGGGTACCAGGGACCGGGCAGTATGGGGAACATCCTCTTTTTGTTGGGAATATCGCCGTATCCGTTGAAAACTGCAATGCTTGGTCTGTAAAATTAAATCAGCTATTAATTGATGAAGAACAGTATTCTGATGCCGGGGGGATATATATGAAACAGAAGAAGATCATGAACCGGATTCTGAGTTTGGCGGCTGCTTTCAGCATGCTTTTCAGCAACGTCAGTACGGTATATGCGGAGGAAACCGGAAATGTGACTGAAGAAACTGAAGTCACTGAA
>JAILGV010000062.1 GCA_024696355.1 Solobacterium sp. | reverse complement strand
GCCGTCTGTATAATGATATTCACCTGTTCCACTGTGAAAATCTCCACTGGCGTATGGCAGAACAAGGAAAGTCCAGTCACGGAAAGGATTTTCTTCTGAAGTGCTGCCGATTCCTCCGGAAGCGACGAAATCCTGTACCTGGGCTGTTGTGGCAAAAAACTCTTTGCCATGTTCGGAAGTATAATCGTTGATACTTACTCCGCCGCCGAAGAAATATACAGCAACCTTGTTCTCTGTCCCTACCCTGATAAGCCCGTGCCATTCACTCCCATCAGAGGACTTTGTCCCATCCGGAGTAATACGGTACCATTTTCCGATTTCCGGTTCGCCTTTAAGCTCCGGATGCCGGACAAAAACAGTTCTGCCAAGGATCGCTCCCACTGCAATGGCCGCGATTATCACAACAGCAATCAGTATAATTCCTACAGTTTTCACAGCTTTTTTCATAACATCCTCCCCGGCATCTGACCGAGACAAATGTATCACAAACTCACAAATGATACATTTGTCTCAGTGAAAATGATACATAGGCGGCTTGTTTGTTTCACTTTATACAGGGCATTTCGATCTGTAAAGGCTTAAGCTGCTGTTTGAGAAAACGTCAGGAACGGACATCTATGTGACTTTCAGAGTGAGCCCTGAAATGTTACTTTGAAACTGTTCTGACGCCTTGTTAAATAGAGTTTCTCAGTATTCACAGCACCCGATCAAAAAAGCACTGCCAATCATGCAGCACTTTCATCTGACTAAAATATATTTATTTTCCTCTACCTCGTTTACGATCAGCATGGCAGCAAAATGGTATCGGAGAGTGGTATCGCAATGAAGAAAACAATTAATTCTCACTGACTGTAATCAGTAATCATTCAAACACCTTTCCATCTTTTATAAAATCCGGAATATTCAGATGCTTGACACCATTTCTTTTCTGGATGAGATCATTTCTGGTCAGCAGATATTTCGGATACCCATCCCTGATGAGTTCAAAGGGTCGGTACTCCCTGTTTTCTGTTTCAATGCTGTTCATGATTGTCATTGCGACCTGGATATATGCATAATTCATCTCGCTGTCTCTTATGATAAAATCACATTCCAGTTTTCCGATCCTGCCTACACTGACTTTATATCCTTTTGATTTTGCGTACTGGAAAATAATGTTCTCTAAAACCGGACCGTAGTTGATACGGTTATCTGTATTATTCACAAAATAGAAAGATAAATCCGCAAGATAATACTTCTGTTCCCCATTGATTGATTTTTTTGTCTTCAGATCGAATCTTTTGCACTCATACAGGATTTTTGCATCCAGCAGGATCTGAATATATCTTGTCAATGTTTCTCTTTTGACTGTAATTCCAGCTTTATGCAGTTCATCCAGCAGATTCGTTATACTGACTGGAGCCCCGAAATTATTGATGAGATAATTCATCACTTTAAAGAATACTTCTTTGTTATTGATCTTCTTTTTGCTGCTGATATCCTTCTTATAGATTTCCTGAATGACGCTGTCTACATATCTTCTTTTATCGCTGATATTCCGATATTCCAACGCTTTCGGAAACCCGCCTTCCAGGATATAACTGTCCAGTTCTTTTGTCAGATCCGGATCTGCAGGAATACCGTAAAACTCCTTCATTTTCAAATACTCTTCAAAAGTCAGCGTGAACATTTCAAACTCTATATATCTGCCCGTCAGTTCAGTAGCCAGTTCGCCGCTGAGAAGATACGAGTTTGAACCCGTGATAAAAATGGAATATTCATCTTCAAGTCTGTACTCTTCCACTACAGGTTCGAAGCCGGAAACATTCTGGATTTCATCGATAAACAGGTATTTGATACCGGATGCAGTACCGTATTGGTCAATGGCAGCTTCAAGCTGTTCAGGAGTTTTGATGTTTCTGAAGCCGCGTTTTCTTAAGTCAAGGAAAATGATGTTTTCCTGTGCAACGCCGCTCTCGGCCAGTTCTTCTGCAATTGTATGCATCAGGCTGGATTTGCCGCATCGTCTCACTCCGCTGATTACCTTGATCATTCCGGTATCGTTATAAAAACCTCTAATTTTATTTAAATAATTCTCTCTTCTATATAATTTCATATAAAAACGCCTCACTTTCATTATAGTTAAGGCGTCTTTAATTCACAAGTTAAGAGGGTATATTTTTGCGTTTTGCTATATTTTACCCTCTTAAACTCGATTTTATTCCCACTCGATCGTTCCCGGGGGCTTGGAGGTTATATCCAGTGCAACCCTGTTGACATGAGGAACTTCATTAACAATACGGGTTGATATCCTGTCCAGTACATCATACGGAATTCTCGCCCAGTCTGCCGTCATACCGTCAATGGATGTAACAGCTCTTACAACAACCGTATAGTCATATGTTCTCTGATCACCCATTACACCTACAGTACGGATATTCGGCAGACATGTAAAGTACTGCCAGATCTCTTTCTGCAGTCCTGCCTTTCGGATTTCCTCCCTGAGGATTGCGTCAGATTCCCTTACAATCATCAGTTTTTCATCTGTGACTTCTCCCAGTACTCTGACTCCGAGGCCCGGCCCCGGGAAAGGCTGTCTCCACACCATTTCTTCCGGCAGTCCGAGCTCAATGCCGAGCTGTCTCACTTCATCCTTAAACAGTGTATTCAAAGGCTCAATCAGCTTAAAATCCATGTCTTCCGGCAGTCCGCCTACATTATGATGTGACTTGATTGTCTGCGCAGTTTTTGTGCCGCTTTCGATCACATCCGTATACAGTGTCCCCTGCGCCAGCCATCTGATATCTGTACCGGCAAGCAGTGCGGCGGCTTCATCACGGAACGTATATATAAATTCGGAACCGATAATCTTTCTTTTCTGTTCCGGGTCTTCAACCCCCTTCAGTCTGGAAAGGAATCTTTCCGATGCGTCAATCTTCACCAGATTCAGCTGCATATTTCTGCCGAAAGTTTCCATGACGGATTCAGCTTCACCCTTTCTGAGGAGCCCGTGATCGATGAACATGCAGTACAGATTTTTACCGATTGCCTTGTTCAGCAGAGCAGCCGCCACAGATGAATCCACCCCGCCGGAAAGGGCAAGAAGAACCTTGTCATCCCTTACCTCCTGCCGGATCTTTTCAATCTGCATGTCAGAGAAGTTCTTCATTGTCCAGTTTTTCTCTGCTTTGCATATTCTGAACACGAAATTCTTCAGTATTTCCAGACCATACTCTGAATTCCTTACTTCCGGATGAAACTGAAGAGTATAAATCTTCCGGTCTGTATTTTCACTTGCCGCAAACGGACACGTACTGCTTGATGCAATTCCGTGAAACCCTTCTGCCGGCACGGCAACCTGATCGCCGTGACTCATCCATACAATCTGCTCTGACGGAAGACCGTCAAACAGCACAGACTCTTTTACTGTAATTTCTGCTCTTCCGTATTCTCTTTTGGCTGAAGGCTTTACCTGTCCTTTGAGCAGATGGTGAATCATCTGCATTCCGTAACAGATACCCAGTACGGGAATGCCTGATGAAAGAATCTCAGGATCGCACATCGGTGCACCTTCTTCATAAACAGAATTCGGTCCGCCGGAGAGAACAATTCCTCTGACATCTTTCATTGCCAGGATGCTTTCAAGCTTCATATCACCCGGATGCAGTTCACTGTATACGCCGAACTCGCGGATCCTTCTGGCAATCAGCTGATTGTACTGACTGCCGAAATCAAGAACAACAATCTTGTCACTCATAACCGTCCTCCGTCATTCAGGGAATAATATCTTTTATTATAATTCGGTTTCGGAAGCTGCCCGGATAAATTCTCTGAATATCGGATGTGCCCTGTCCGGCCTGCTCTTAAACTCAGGATGGAACTGCACAGCTGTAAAGAATCTGTTCTTTCCCAGTTCAATGGCTTCAACCAGATTTCCGTCCGGCGAAAGTCCGGCGATCTCCATGCCGTTTTCCTGAAACAGGCTGCGGTACTCATTGCTGAATTCATAGCGGTGTCTGTGACGCTCGCTGATATTCTCCTGTCCGTAATATTCATAAATCCGGCAGTTCCTGTTCAGTACACACGGATATGCCCCGAGACGCATTGTTCCGCCCTTGTCCATGTCTTCGCTCTGATCCGGCATAAAGTCGATGACTTTGTGCATGCTTTCCGAATCAAATTCACCGGAGTTTGCATCGGCGTATCCGAGTACATTTCTGGCAAATTCTATTACCGCCGTCTGCATTCCCAGACAGATCCCGAAATACGGAATGTCATGTTCGCGGGCATACTTCGCGGCTGTAATCATGCCTTCGATTCCTCTGGAACCGAAACCTCCCGGCACAATAATCCCCTGAATTCCCCTGAACAGTTCATCCGCCGATTCATCGGTGACATCTTCCGATTCAATCCATCTGATTCTGACATGGCAGTCCGTTTCATAGCCGCCGTGATGCAGTGCCTCCCTGACGGAAAGATATGCATCATGCAGACGGACATATTTTCCGACCAGGGCAATGCTGACGTACTTCGAACGGTGATGGATCCGGTCCAGCAGATCATGCCAGTGCGTCAGGTCTGCCGGTCCGGTCTCAAGAGCCAGTCTTTTGCAGACAATTCCGGAAAAGCCCTGGTTTTCAAGCATAACCGGAGCTTCATACAGCGATTCCACGGTTGTATTGTCAATGACGCATTCCGGCCTGACATTGCAGAACAGAGAGATTTTATGCCTGATATCTTCGGGAAGCGGGGAATCACAGCGGCATATGATGATATCCGGATTGACACCCTGGCTCTGAAGCTGCTTTACGGAATGCTGGGTCGGCTTGGATTTATATTCATCGCTTCCCGGTATATACGGAACAAGTGAAACATGAATAAACAGTGTATCGCTTCTGTCCTGTTCCATTGCCACCTGACGGATCGCCTCAATAAACGGCTGTGATTCAATATCGCCTACCGTTCCCCCGATCTCGGTAATGACCACATCTGCGTCCGCCTTGTTTCCGACGGAGTAAATAAAGCGTTTGATTTCATTGGTGATATGCGGAATGATCTGTACGGTCTCCCCGAGGTATTCTCCTCTTCTTTCTTTGTGCAGAACATTCCAGTAAACCTTTCCCGTCGTCAGATTACTGTATTTGTTCAGATCTTCATCAATAAAGCGCTCATAATGTCCCAGATCGAGATCAGTCTCGGCACCGTCATCCGTCACAAATACTTCCCCGTGCTGATACGGGGACATCGTGCCCGGATCCACATTAATATACGGATCAAGTTTCTGTGAAATGACCTTCAAACCACGCTGTTTCAAAAGTCTTCCCAGAGATGCAGCTGTAATACCTTTGCCGAGTCCGGATACAACTCCGCCTGTCACAAAAATGTACTTCATAACTGTCCTCCTCTTTGTATTCAGGGTCTTCAGCCGGATCACAAAAACAAAAAAGAGGCTGACAAACCCAACGGCACCAAATGCCGTTTTTTTTATCACCTCTTAACGTAAAAATTATATTCCTGTATTTTTCGGGGATCAATACCCTTTTTTTACTTTTTTATTCACTTTCTGCAACTGCCTGTTCAAGCGCATTGTTCAATGTTCTCATATCCATGTATCCGGGCATATAGCCAAGGTAATAGCCGTCAGGCTTCATAATGTATGTTGTCGGATATCCGCTGATTCCGTATTTCGCCGTCACCGTATAATCTCTGTCATACAGCACCTGCATGGTATACCCGTTGTCTGCCATCCAGTTTTCGATATATGCCTCGTCTTTTTCGTCACCCAGATTCGGTGTGGCAATCAGAAGCACCTTGACATCATCCCGTGTTTCCTCAATCTGCTGAAAGTCAGGGAGTTCCTGCTGGCAGTAATAACACCATGTTCCGAAGAAATTAACAATGACTGTCTTCCCTTCAAAATCCTTCAGGGAAACAGGACTGCCGGTTTTATCATAGAGAGTAAAGCCGTATTTTTCGTTATCCTTCTGATTTTCTGCAGCTCCCTGTTCCGGCTCCGCCGCTGCCGCAGCCGGTTCGGTATTCTGCAGCTGGACAATCGATTTGTTGGCCTGAAACAGCATATAGCAGCCCATGCCCGCTACCGCGATCCCGCCGAGGATTCCCGTATATCTGACAATGCTGCGGTGCTTCTTCAGAAGCGCAAGCATTTCATCGGTAAACAGACCGATCAGGATAAAGAACAGAATGAATCCCAGTGCATATGCGCCGATATATACAAAACCCATCAGTCTGCCTGAGGCGGAAGCCGCTGCCAGCACTGCCGAGGCAAGGAGCGGTCCCACGCACGGTGACCATGCAAAACTGAAAAAGAAGCCCAGCAGGTATGCCTGGAATATATTCATCTTTCCGTTTCCGCGGAAGCTGATTCTTGTATCCCTGTTCAGAAACGGTACACTGATCACCCCGAGGGAGAACAGGCCGAACAGCAGAAGCAGGAAGCCTCCGGCAAGCAGGAACTGGATCTTATATGCCGTAAAGAATGTATGCAGCGCAGAAGAGCCCAGACCGGCAAGGAAAAACACCGTGCAGATGCCGAGCACAAAGAAGAATGTTCTCAGCATTGTTCTGATCCTCGACTGCCCTCTTGTCAGGCCTTCCGGCATATCGGAAGTCAGATAGCCGATATAGAGAGGGATCAGAGGAAGCACGCACGGCGAAAGGAAGGACAAAAGCCCTTCCATAAACAAACCCGTTAAAGTAAGCGAAGTATTTCCCATAGATTACGCAATCACCGATGTAAGCAGTCCCGCAAAGCCCAGGATCAGAATCAGAACGCCCAGCACGATTCTGTAAAGACCGAAAATCTTGAAAGAATGTGTGCGCACATAGCGCATAATGCTTCTGATCACAATCATGGATACAATGAACGATACCGCCATGCCGACCAGCAGTACGACGATTTCACCGAAAGAAACCGCGGCAGCATGCTTGATCAGCTTCAGAAGCGAAATGCCGAACATGACGGGAATCGCCAGGAAGAAGGAAAACTCTGCCGCAGCCGAACGGCTCAGACCCAGAAGCGAAGCACCGAGGATCGTAGAGCCGGAACGTGAAGTTCCCGGAATTACCGCCAGGGACTGGGCAAGACCGATCAGAAATGCCTTTTGGTATGTGAGCTGGCTGACCGAGCGGACAGTCGGCTTCCTTCTGGTATTTTCAACGATGATAAATGCAATACCGTATACTATCAGCATCACGGCGATAATCGTGACGGAATTCAGGTGCTCGTCCGCAAAATCATCAAGGGCAAGCCCAACGATTCCGGTGGGAACCGATGCGACTGCGATCATAAGCCACATTCTCAGTGTATTCTTCTTTTCTGTTTCGCTTTTTCCTGATGCCCAGGGGTTCAGCTTATAGAAATACAGAATAATAACCGCCATGATCGCACCGAGCTGGATAATGTATTTGTACATATTCCAGAATTCCATATTGTCTGTCAGCGGCATAAAGGCATTCAGCAGAATCAGATGCCCCGTACTGCTGATCGGCAGCCATTCCGTAATGCCTTCCACTATGCCGAAGACAATTGATTTTAATATTGCCAAGAACAAATTCATAAATGCTCCTTATCTGTTATTAACCGGCCGTCCGTTTGTATTGCTTCAGAAGATCCTTCCATACCGGCATCTTTTTCTCAAATGCCGTGTATGACGGCATACGCCACATCCAGTTGGGCGCGCCGACAGTTGAAGGTGTATTCAGTCTTCCCCTCTCATCCAGCTTCAGAATATCCATTGCCGGAATTACCACCATCTTCGCTTTTGAGTCAAGCGCATAACGGAAGAAGTCCATGCAGATATCTTTATCCTTATATTTATGACTGTTCATCCATTTCCTGACTGCACGCTTCTGCTTCAGGGACATGGACCTGTACCAGTGATACAGCGTATCGTTGTCATGTGTTCCCGTATAGCACAGACAGTTTTCCGCAGTCCGGTTTTCGCTGTCGGTGCGGAATGTAAACTGGATAACATTCATTCCCGGGAAATGATAATGATCCCTTAACGTATATACTTCCGGTCTGAGATCTCCGAGATCCTCGGCAATAATCTGCAGATCCGGCATCTCTTTGAACAGTCTGTCAAAAAGCTTGTAGCCCGGCGCCTCGATCCATTTGCCTTCAATTGCCGTAGGACATTCCGCAGGGATTTTCCAGTATGTGTCAAAAGCACGAAAGTGGTCCACACGCGTCATATCAAACATATTTTTTGTAAATCCCAGTCTTTTGACCCAGAAATCAAAATCATTCTTTTCAATCCGCTTCCAGTCATAAATCGGGTTGCCCCATCTCTGCCCGTCTGCGGAGAAATAATCAGGCGGTACACCGGCAATAAACGTGGGATGTCCGTCACGGTCCAGCAGAAAGCTGCTTCTGTCTGCCCATACATCCGCACTGTCCAGTCCGACATAGAACGGAACATCGCCGACAATCAGGATATGTCTGCTGTTTGCATAGTCTTTCAGATCATTCCACTGTTCAAACAGCATGTACTGCAGGAAGGCCTGATATCTGATTTCATCTTCGTACGGGGAAAGATCAGGATTTTTCTGCTTAAAGAAATCCTTCATCAGCGGATCTTCCCACTCCAGCCAGCATCTGCCTTCATTCAGTTCCTTGAATGTTTTAAAGACCGTATAGTTCCGGACCCATTCCTGTCTTCTGAATTCATCAAATCTGCTGTCCCCCTTAAATGCCGCATAGGCCTTCCGGAGGTATTTTGTGCGGAACTTCCTGCATTCCTCATACCGGACTGCATCCGCATCTTTCAGATACGAAGGAACATGCTCCAGAAGCCCTTTCTTTTCCAGAAGATCGAGGGAAATATAAATTTCATCCATTGCAAAAGACGAAAACGGCTGATACGGGGAATTACCGTATCCCAGAGGGTTCAGCGGCAGGATCTGCCATAATCCGAAGCCCGCTTCTGCAAGATCATCTACGAAGCGATATGACTCCTGTCCGAAGTCTCCGCTTCCAAATCTGCTTGGAAGTGAGGCAACAGGCATCAATACACCACCTGTATACATAATTTTTTCCTTCCTTTTTTTATATTTTAAGTGTATTCTATCTGAAGTGCTGTCAAAATTTCTGTAATTGCAACAGTACTCTTGTCAATTGTAATTGTTTATTCATACATTTACAACGAATCCGGAGGTTGAACATGAATTTAGAAAATCAGCTCGAAGAGCTTTTAGGCAAATCAATTGATGATGCCGATAAAAATGAGCTTTATGCAGCATGCCTGGAACTCGTAAAGCGCAGAAGCAGGGAAATCCCCCTGACACAGACCAGAAAGAAGCTTTATTACATCAGTGCGGAATTTCTTACCGGCAAGCAGCTCGGCAAGAACCTGATTAATCTGGGCATCTATGACGATCTCAGCCGCATCCTCAAGAATCACGGAAAGTCCATGCAGGCAGTTGAGGAACACGAACAGGAGCCGAGTCTGGGCAACGGAGGTCTGGGAAGACTTGCGGCCTGTTTCCTTGATTCCGTTGCAACTCTGAATCTTTCCGGAGACGGCATCGGTCTCCGCTACCATTTCGGTCTGTTCAAACAGGAGTTCAAAGACCACAAGCAGTTCGAAATTCCTGATGCATGGCTCAGCGAGCCGAGCATCCTCGAAAAGACAGATGTATCGTTCCCGATCGTTTTCGGAAACAGAACTGTATATTCACGCATGTATAACCTTGATGTCATCGGTTATCATACAGGCCGCAATCAGCTGCACCTGTTTGACATTGATACCATAGATGAGTCCATTGTACATGACGGCATCGGTTTTGATAAAAAAGATATTGAAAAAAATCTGACATTATTCCTGTATCCGGATGATTCTGACAAAGACGGACAGCTGCTCCGTATCTATCAGCAGTATTTCATGGTATCCAATGCTGCACAGCTGATTATCAAGGAACAGAAGGACCAGGGTCATGACCTGCGCAAACTCGCAGACTACGTCGCAATTCAGATCAATGACACACATCCTTCCATGGTAATTCCCGAACTGATCAGACTTCTGATTCTTGAAGGAATCTCATTCAGGGATGCAGTGGGTATTGTTACGAATACCTGTGCTTATACTAATCATACCATTCTTGCCGAGGCTCTGGAGAAATGGCCGATAAGTTATCTGTCGGAAGTTGTTCCCCAGCTGATGCCGATTATCGGCGGACTGGACTGGGGCATTGTATGCTCTCAGCATGACAACCCCGAGCTGAACATTATCGACAAAGACCAGCGCGTGCATATGGCAAGAATCGACATGCATTACGGCCACTCCATCAACGGTGTTGCCGCACTTCATACAGAGATTCTGAAGAACCAGGAACTGAGGCACTTCAATTCCATCTATCCGGCAAAGTTCAACAACAAGACAAACGGCATTACTTTCCGCAGATGGATTCTTCACTGCAATCCCGAACTGACGGCACTGATCGACACCCTGATCGGCGAACACTGGAAACAGGATGCCTACCAGCTGCAGGATCTGCAGCAGTACTTCAATGACTATCACGTTCTCTGGCAGCTTGAAAAAGTCAAGCAGCACAACAAGGAACGTATGGCAAAGTGGCTGCATGACAGAGAAGGCATCGATATTGATCCGGAATCCATCTTTGATGTCCAGGTCAAGAGAATGCATGAATACAAGCGTCAGCAGATGAATGCCCTGTTCATTATTTATGAATACCTGCGCATCAAGGACGGTCAGAAGCCCGTTCATCCGATCACGGTTATCTTCGGCGGAAAAGCCGCTCCTGCATACACTATGGCAAAGCATGTCATTCATCTGATTCTCTGCCTGCAGGAACTGATCAACAACGATCCGGAAGTATCACCGTGGCTGAAGGTTGTCATGATCAGAAACTACAATGTTGCCAAGAGTGAAATGGTCATTCCGGCAGCTGATATTTCCGAACAGATCTCACTGGCATCCAAAGAAGCATCCGGAACCGGAAACATGAAGTTCATGCTGAACGGTGCCGTTACTCTGGGAACTGCAGACGGTGCAAACGTCGAAATCAAGGATCTTGTCGGACGTGAGAACATCTACATTTTCGGCCGTTCCTCCGATGATGTTATCCGTCTTTACAACACAAACGGATATCATGCAAAGGAATACTATGACCGCAGCCAGTCCATCAGAAGATGCATTGACTTCATTACCGGCCCGGAGCTTTCCGCAATCGGCGATATCAACGCACTCGCTGCTCTTCAGGACAATCTGAAGAACAAAGACTGGTTCATGACACTGCTTGATCTGGAATCCTACTGCAATGTCAAGGAGACCATGATCTATGACTATCTCAACAGAGAGAAGTGGAAGAGAATGATGCTGGTAAACATCGCCAAGGCAGGCTTCTTCTCCAGTGACCGTACGATCGAAGACTATAACCGCGATATCTGGCACCTCAGATAAAAAAATATATCAGGGAGCTGAACCTGCATGCGGTTCCGGAACTGTCCGGAACGCACGGAGCGTCAGCTCCTTTTTTATTCCCGGATGCCGTATACACATATCAGGCAGGCGTTATATAATTAAGTAATCACTTAATTAAAAAAGAGGACAATATGGAACTTGCGGATTTACTGAAAGCACTCGGAGAACCGACCAGACTGCAGATTTACCGGCTTCTGCTGCAGAGAAAACACTGTACGCGTTCCCTGTCAAAAAAACTCGGCATCACAGAGCCGGCCGTTTCACAGCATCTCAGAATTCTCCGTGAAGCGGGGCTGGTTTACGGAGAGCGCTGCGGCTATCACATTCATTATTTCCCGTGTCAGGATGCCGCGGATTACCTAGCCGGAGCTTTTACGTCAGTCAGGTCACAGTCTCTTGCCCTGGACCGTGATCCCAATGTATGCAGCTGCGAATTCAGGAGGTACGGTCATGAACATTTACGCTGATCTTTTCCTTACGTTTGCGAAAATCGGATGTTTTACCTTCGGAGGAGGATATGCCATGCTGTCCCTGATCGAAGATATCTGCGTCAGAAGGAAAAAATGGATGACCCACGATGACATGATGAATATCACCGTCATTGCCGAATCCACGCCCGGACCGATTGCCATCAACTGCGCTTCTTTTGCCGGCTTCCTGCAGGCAGGCACAGCGGGTGCGGCTGCCGCCACACTGGGAATGATCGTTCCCTCTTTCCTGATTATTTATGCTGTTTCCCGCTTTCTGACCGCATATACCGAAATCAAGTGGATTGCTGCAGCCCTTCAGGGAATCAGAATCGCCGCCGGTATTCTTGATGCGGACGCCGGTTTCAATATGCTGCGGAAAATGAAAAAGACTCCCTTCCGGACAGCTGTTGTTCTGTCAGCTTTCCTGGCCGTAATTGTATTCAGTATTCTCTCCCTTCATGTTTCATCAATCCTGCTGATGACAGCAGCTGCTGTTGCCGGTCTGATCTGTTCCGCAGCAGTAAAAAGCAGGAGAACGGAGGACGCAAAATGATTTATCTGGATCTTTTTATAGGATTTCTTCAGGTCGGGCTGTTTGCCTTCGGCGGTGCGTACGGCGCAATTCCCCTGATCCGCGATATCGTTCTCTCCTACGGATGGATGAGTGACATTGAACTCTCGTACATCATTGCCGTCAGCGAAAGCACTCCCGGACCGATCATGGTCAATCTGGCAACGTATGTCGGAAGCACACAGGGCGGTCTGCCGGGTGCCGTGCTGGCAACAGCTGCTGTTGTACTGCCCTCTTTTCTGATCATCATTCTTCTTACCGCCGTACTGAGGAATCTTCTGAAGAATCAATACATACAGGCTGCGCTGTCCGGTCTGAAGCCGTGCATTACCGGAATCGTTCTGGCAACCGGCATCCGGATGATCATCAGCAGCTGTACTGCCTCTTCGCATCCTGATATGAAATCAGTTTCTGCCGCAGCAGCTCTGCTTCTGATATTTTACGGAAGCCGGCTTTTTCCGAAGTACAGAGTATCCCCGATTATGCTTGTTCTGATTGCCGCGGCGGCAGGTATTGCCTTCTTTTGATACAGCTGTCATTTCATGCTTTCCGCGCATGATAATATATATCTGAAAGATGAGGTGCCCCGAAATGATTTATCCCGAATTTCTTAAGAAAAACAGTACGATCGGAATCAGTGCCCCCAGTGCCGGCGTAGGAAAAAAGCTGGATGATTTTGATGCTTCCCTCAGTTATCTCCGTGCCCACTCCTGGAAGATCAGGGAAACCGAGAGTGTACGCCTCAATGATGTGCGCGGCGGGGATGCACCGGCACGCGGCAGAGAACTGACATCGCTGTTTGCTGATCCCGAAGTCGATTTCGTACTTTCTGCCGCAGGCGGAGACTTCCTGTTTGAATGCCTCCCCTATGTTAACTGGAAAGTACTGAAAGATCATCCCAAATGGCTGATGGGTGCCTCCGATCCCACAAGCCTTCTTTATACACTTACCACCAGATATGATATTGCAACGCTTTACGGCATGAATGCCGGCAGCTTTGATGCGGAACCCGGCACAAAGTACATGGAGGATGCGCTGAAAATCATGCAGGGCAGGCTCATCCGTCAGCGGTCAGGAAAAATGTATGCATCAAAAGCAACATTCATGGATGATTATGCCGGCTTTGATACGCCGACAGTATGGCTCTCCAATAAAAAGAGCATAAAAGAAAGCGGAAGATGCATAGGTGGCTGCATTGACGTTCTGAAAGACCTCATCGGCACAAAATATGACGGAACCAAAGCATTTCTGAAAAGATACAGGGATGACGGAATCATCTGGTATTTTGACAATTTCGCAATGTCTGCCGAAAACTTCTACAGAACACTTCTGCAGATGAAGTACACCGGCTGGTTTGAAAGCACCAAAGCTGTAATAATCGGCCGTGTACTGTTCCAAAGTTCCGAAACCGGCATGACATACGAAGATGCCGTAAATATGGTTTTTGCGGATATTCCCTACGTGTTCAATGCCGATGTGGGTCATACTGTTCCGAGTTTTACAATGATCAACGGGGCAGTTATAAATCTGGAATACCGGAACGCCAAAGGAAGTATTGCATTTGAGTTAAAATAATTGACCGGGACAGTTTTCTCAGTGCTATAATAATTCCCGTAGTTACGGGGTTGTAGCTCAGCTGGGAGAGCATCTGGTTCGCAATCAGAGGGTCGAGGGTTCGAGTCCCTTCAGCTCCATCACATCAAAAAAGCCGCATGGTTATGCAGAATGTAACAACTTTTGAAACAAGATCCTTCTGATTATTTAAAAGTTGTCCTTCTGGTTATGCCGTATGGTTCAAACCGGAATCCTCCCTTTTTGCGGAGGATTTTTTCCTGTTTTCCATATTTTCCTTAAAGTCTCAGCTGCTCTCGCAAAATATCGGATACGCAAAGAAACAGCTTAAGATAAAAGAAATGAAAATAATTGTATGATTTTTGTAAGATCAGGACTTCTTCAGCCGTCTAACAGACGAAAGGAACAAAGGAATGGAAGAGTTTGAGGAAATATACAGACTGTATTTTACTGATGTATGGCACTATCTTCTGAAGCTGACTCATGATGAGAATCAGGCGGAGGAGATTACGGCGGAAACTTTTTTCCGTGCCATGAATTCCATTGACCGCTTTTCCGGCAAGAGTTCCCTGAAAACCTGGCTGTGCGCGATTGCCCGCAATATCTGGCTGGATCAGCTGCGTGAAAAGAGAAAATTCAAGGATATGAGCGATACTGCCATGATGCGGATTGCGGACCCCGCTGATCATGAACGTGAAAGGTCATTGAAGATGCAGGCTTCCGCTGTGCTGGAAACAGCCGCAAGATTAAAGGAACCGTACAGAACCGTGTTCCATCTGCGCTTCATTGACAGCAGGAGTTTCAAAGAGATCGGCGCGTATTTCGGCAAGAGCGAAAACTGGGCATGTGTCACATGTCACAGAGCCAGGGAAACGGTCAGAAAGGAGATAAATAAACATGAGCAAGGAATGTGAAATCATCAGAGATCTGCTGCCGCTTTATGCGGAAGGAATGACTTCCGAAGCAAGCAATGAATTCATTGAGGAACATCTGAAAAACTGTCCGGAATGCACTGAACTGTTAAAGGATATGCGTGAGGTGCCGCAGCCCGAACCGCTCAAAGAAGAAAGTGAACTGCCCTTAAAGGTACTCTCGAAAACATACCGAAGGAAAAACCGCAGCCTGGCAGTGCTGATTGCCAGCATTGCCGCCTCCGTGCTGATTTCGCTTTATGCATGGTTTTCTGCGCCGCGTTATCTGGATTACAGCAGTGCGGTGGAAAGCACACAGGAAATATCAGACGGACTTCAGATCACCTTCAGGGACGGTGTCCATCATATCGGAACAAGTTCATATACTGATCCGGACGGCATGTCATGTACGGATATTGAATGCTGGACGTCCACTCTGGATCAGCTGTGGCATGCGGAAACGGCAGAGGACACAATCATCCGTTCAGACAGGATCTGGTACCGCTCCAACAATAACGACATGAATGGTGATGTACAGCTTTACGGTCCGGATGCCGGCGGTTCGAAAACACTGCGCCGACTGGCTCTGAATTTCTATTTCGCCGTATCCGGCGGGCTGACAATTCTGCTGGGCGGGCTGGGACTCCTGCTCCGGCGTGGCAAAGCAGGGTTGATTCTGCAGAAAGCCGCATGGATTCCGCTGTCATGGTGTCTTGCCTCAGTGATTGTTGAAAGAGGAATCGGCGCTGCCACATGGAGTCTGATCAGGGATGTCTCACTTATTGTCATCCTTTGGATCACGCTGAGCATCTTCTTTCTGTGCCTGGATCAGAGACTGCGGGAAAAGAAAAGCACTCTTTCATCGCTGAGGTAAGCGTGCAAAGCTGTTCCGGTCCCTCTCAGCTCCACCATTGGCAAAAAACAGGACTGAAAGTCCTGTTTTTATGTGCCTGATGCAAATCAGAGTGTTTTGTTCATTATATAACAGTACTTGAAATAAATTTTTAATTACATTAGCTTTTACTCAGGATACGGACAGTAATCCGGAGGAGGTTTGTTCCATGAATAAAGAACAGCTGCACAGATACATCTCTGAAAGTACCGGAAACGAAAGCAATATCTGCCAGATATATGCAGTTAAAGGACATAAAACGATTTACGACGGCTGCTGGCACGGATTTAAGACGGAGGATGCCGTGAACGTGAATTCTGTGACCAAGGGAATTACAGCCCTGCTTGCCGGAATTGCTCTGGATAAAGGATATCTGCAGAGTCCGGATCAGAAGGTGATGGATTTCTTTCCGGAATACACCGTTAAGCGCGGTGAGAAAACGATTTATGATGTTACGGTCCGGCATCTTCTGACAATGACCGCTCCGTATAAAGGCAGATCTGAACCCTGGAAAAAAGTATGCACTTCAGATGACTGGACGCTTGCAATGCTGGATTATCTGGGAGGACGCAGAGGGATAACAGGAGAATTCAGATATGCGACGCTCGGAATCCAGATCCTGATCGGGGTAATAGAGCGCGCCTCACATGAGAAGTGCATCGATTTTGCAAACAGAAATCTGTTTGAGCCTCTGGGACTGCCGAAGCGCATCCTGCATGGAGACAGTTCGAAAGAAGATCAGTTTGATTACTTTATGAATAAGAATCCGAGAAAGTATGAATGGTATTCCGACCCGCAGGGCACTGTTACCGCCGGATGGGGACTGTGTATGTCCGCAAGAGACATGGCAAAGACCGGCACGCTGCTGCTTGAAAACGGTCTGTGCAGCGGCAGGAGAATTATCTCCGAAGAATACCTGAAAGATATGACCGCCCCGCATCTGAAACTCGGTGAAAGGTTCGGATTCATGAATTACGGTTATTTATGGTACAGACCTTTTGACGACAGAGAAGTATACGCTGCCATCGGCGACTCCGGAAACATTATCTATGTTAACAGGGAGAACGGTATATCCGTCGGAATAACGGGCACTTTCAAGCCAAGAATATTTGACAGGGTCGATTTCATAGAGAGGGTATTTCTGCCGGTTATCGAAGCGTAATACCGGGCAGGCAGCTTCATATATAAAAACAAGTGAGCATCCTCACTTGTTTTTAATTCCCGGTTTTGAATATGATCTGTTTCCTGTACATCTGCTCATCAAGATAGAAACGGTACATCATTCCCATGATCAGAGAGACTGTCTCAGGATCATGAACATTTCCGTCTGTCATCTCCAGATTGACAAAATCACAGCCGAATACCCTGCTGTGCACCCCGGTATCCGCAAATCCGTTCCTTTTGTAAAATGACACTCTCCTGTCTCTGACACTTCTTTCCTCTTCCGTTTCCGCATATTCAGGATCATCCGCTTCACAGAACAGCGGCATTCCCTCTTTCAGTTTTTTCAGAGCACTGATCAGCCCGGATCCGGTTCCTTTACCTCTGAATTCATCAATTACAGCGAAATAATCAAGAATATATGCACATTCATCTCTGAATTCAATCCGGACCAGAAAGGCATATGCCTGCAGAACATCATTTTTATAATATCCGTATCCTTCGTAATACCCTTCGTCAAAACCGTCTGACAGTGTTCTCCATGCCTTTATTTCCGCCGGCGGAAAATCCGCGGGAATCAGTGTCTGATAAATTTCTCTTATCTGCGCTTTTGAAAGAAGCACCAGCTTTCGCCCGTTTTCCATATATTCATAATTATACAGAAAAAGAGTGCCCCGTTACGAAGCACTCTTTCACGCCTACTCGTCGTATTCTCCGAACACAACGTCCGTTACATCTTTAAACTTTGCCGGTTCGTCAACATTCTGGTAAACCGTTACATACGCAAACTTTCCCTGAGCATTCGGAGCGACTGCCCTGACCCTGCTGAGAACCACATAATTTGTACCCTTGACAGCCTGGTCTCCAAGATATGCGACCGGTTCATAGGATGCGCCTGTCAGATTCATCAGAGCACCTTCAAACGCCGCCTTGACTTCCTCGTTGTCTTCAACGGAAAGAGAACCTGTATTGCCCCTGTATCCTCCGAGCGCCGTCTGTCCTTTGAAAACATTCTTTCTGCCGATAATTTCCGCATTGCCTGCGAGGTCCTCATACAGATATACCAGAACGATTTCCTGGGCAGGATCCGGGATAACTACATGACCGCGGCAGAGAATGCAGTAATTTGTACCTGAAACAAGCTGTGTTGCAAGCAGTGCGAACGGTTCATAGGAATACCCCGTCAAATCCTTCGTTGCCTTTTCAAATGCCTCAAGTACTTCGGGATAATTTTCAATTGCCGTTTCATCCTGATTGATGCTCCATCCGCCGACTATCATATCACCAGCCACCTCCGCTGCACTCGTTTCTGCCGGCGCTGTCTCAGCCGGTTTCTTTATATCGGGAAGCGGTTCAAGAACCTGCTCCGTTTTTTTGCCTCCGCAGGCCGCAAGTCCTGCCGCAAGCGCCAGTGCTGTCACTGTTTTTATCATTTCTTTAATTTTCATCTTATTTACCTCACTGTCAGAAGATTTCTCTTCTCATATTGGAAACACATTTCCTGCCGGAAATGCTGCATCGGTTACAAAAAGAATATCAAAAACCGATCATACAGTCACGGAAATTCATGCATGCATCAGATTTATCAGATACTCTGTCTGTGCATAAAAAAACTCTGCCCCGAGGCAGAGTCTGTTCCGTATTTATTCAATCTCGATATAGTTGTTTTCAGGCAGCTTCGCAGTTTCCTGAACTTTCGGCACGGTAATCTTCAGAACACCGGAATCAAATGCCGCCTTGATTTCCTCCTGTCTGACTTCTTCGCCGATATAGAAACTCCTGCTCATGCTTCCGTAATATCTTTCCTGGCGGATGTATTTTCCTGTTTCTTTTTCTTCTCCGTTCCTCTCAAGACCTTTTTCGGCACTGATTGTCAGATATCCGTCATTCAGTGAAGCTTTGACATCTTCCTTTTTGAAGCCCGGCAGATCGATCAGGATCTCATAGTGATCTTCATGTTCCTTGACATCTGTCTTCATTTCATTGCGGGCATGATGTCCGTAAAGCTTCCGCTCCGTGTTTCGTAATTCTCTTTCAAATCTGTCAGTATCAAATAACTCATCAAACAAATCTTCTCCAAAAACTGTAGGCATCAACATACTTCATTCCTTCTTTCTCTGCATATAGCACGGTTTCAACCTAAACCTGTTTGGAGCAAGTGTGGGTGATGCACGTTTTCGTGCACCAGGATCCCTTGTTCACCCCTGTTATAGTCCCGTTTTTAGCACTTGTCAAGCGAGAGTGCTAAAAAATCTTATAAAAAATGCGGATTTCTCCGCATTCTTTTCCGATGATTATTCGCCTTTTTCAAGAGCCAGGGTTCTGGTTGTGATGTCACATACAGAAGCCGGTCCGTAGTACTGAATCGCACCCGGATATGTATAGGCTGTCTCAACTGCCCATGTTTCTCTGTGTGCTTCGAAGTACTTGAACGGTTTGCCGTCCAGCTCGACAAGTGCCTTTCTGATAACAGGCTTGTCTTCGCCGTGTCTTCTTTCCATGTTCATCATCTTGGTGATCGGCATACCGCCGGCAATCCATTCATCCGCAGGTCTGGACAGGTTGGAAATCTTGGACAGATATCCTGTGTATCCGTACTGAATCAGCATGAATGCATTGTAGCCCAGTGAATAGCAGTAGTCTGCGTCGAAGTTGGACGGGAATGCACATCTTCCTTCATAGCCGAAGAAATGATGCTGGGCGCTGAACTTGCCCTTGTATGTGCCTGCCTTCTTTCTCTCATCCAGCTTTGCCTTGACGAGTGCGGAGAACAGCTTTTCGGATTCGATCAGGGAGACCTGTACGTTTCCGTGAGGGTCTCTTTCCAGGAACAGCTGCTGCTGAATGCTTTCGGGAAGGATTGCAAATACTGCCATGGATTCCTTTGTCAGACCCTTTTCAATAAATGCATACTTGTCCTTCCATGCCGGAAGCTTATTGAACTCTTCAGCCTTTGCGCCTGCCAGAAGTTCATTGATCTCACCGATCAGAACTGAGAACTCGGGAACGAATTCAACTACACCCTCAGGAATAATTGCAACACCGAAGTTCATGCCTCTTGCGGCTCTCTTTTCAACGGCGTCAGCGATATAATCTGCAATCTGGGAGAGGGACATCTTCTTTGCTGCGACTTCCTCGGAAATCAGGCAGATATTCGGCTGTGTTTCAAGAGCAGCCTCAAGCGCAACATGGGAAGCTGAACGGCCCATAACCTTGATGAAGTGCCAGTACTTCTTTGCGGAGTTGGCATCTCTTTCAATGTTTCCTACCAGTTCGCTGTATGTCTTTGTAGCTGTATCGAAGCCGAATGAGCACTCAATGTCTTCGTTCTTCAGGTCGCCGTCGATTGTCTTCGGGCATCCGATAACCTGTACACCTGTTTCATGAGCTGCGAAGTATTCTGCGAGTACTGCTGCGTTTGTGTTGGAGTCATCGCCGCCGATGATCACAATTGCAGTAATTCCGTGCTTTTTGCATACTTCAGCCGCAACCTTGAACTGTTCTTCTGTTTCCAGCTTTGTTCTTCCGGAGCCGATGATGTCAAAGCCGCCGGTGTTTCTGAACTGATCAATGTATTCATCATCAAAGATCAGATAATCATCATCGATCAGTCCGCTCGGGCCGTTCTTGAATCCGTAGAGAACATTCTCGCTGTTTGTTGCCTTTAATGCATCATAAAGTCCGCATACAACGTTATGTCCGCCCGGAGCCTGTCCGCCGGAAAGAATGACGCCGACAACCTGCTTCTTCGCTGCAGATGTATTTGCGCCCTTCTCAAAAGTAATTTCCTTTTTCCCGTAAGTATTGGGGAACAGCGCCTGAATCTTTTCCTGATCCGCAACACTCTGTGTCGCTTCTCCTTCTTTAACGCAAATCTCGGAAATGCCGTGTCTGAGCATACCCGGAAGCTTCGGGGCATACTTCAGCCTTTCGGTCTGTAATGGTGAAATTTTCATTTTTTTGTCTCCTTGTTTTACCGCTCTTACTATAACAAATTTACAGGCGTTTGAATTACACAATTTGCCTGTCACTTCAGTTTTCCGCAATAGGTGTACAGTACTTCGCTGATCTCGGGTATGATCTTCAATGAAAGATCTTTTCCTCTTTTTTCCGCCATTCTTCTGCACAGAAACATACATTCATATGTCAGGGCAAATTCGTTGATGATGTCATCTTCATATTTTCTGCCGATTGTCATGACATCCGGATAAAATCCGGGAAGTTCTCTCTGAAATACTTCATCCAGTTCGCTGCTGTCCGCAAAATATATCAGATCATTATGATATGCATCATTCAGCTTGCAGCGTCCGTGGCAGTAGTTGTACTTCTCATGCATGACAGCTGCGCACAAGCCGCCCTCAGTCAGAGCAGATTCCAGAAACCGGGCGCTGACGCTGTTTTCATAACCGTACAGAATTTCTGCCGCATCCCTTTCCGGTACTGTTTCAAAATCCGGCTCTCCGTCAAGAATCCGGTTCAGAAGCGCCGTGTCATTGTCCGTATAGTACAGCAGAAGAAGCGCCATCGGAATCAGTGTCCCGGCAAACGAAACAAAACTCATCTCTTCGTCCCTTACCGTATACTGAAGCGGATGAACAGACTCCCTGATGCTTCCGGAAAACAGATAGTGATTCAGGGAATTGTCAAATGCTGCATCAACCCCGATATTTCTTCCCGAATAACTGCATACCGCAATATTCTGATATCCGGAAAGATCCCTGTAAAGAAGATCGCGCGGAAACACATCCGTACAGACCAGATGATTTTTCCGCTCCAGAACTTTTGCCAGATATGCACTGACCACCGAAGATCCTCCGACACCGGCAGTAAGCGTATTTCCCCTGATGCCTGCAAGTGCTTCAAACAGACTTTCCCTGTCCGTCTGTTCAGCCGAATCCTTCACACGCTCTTTCAGATGTGCAAAGCAGTATTCCATTGTTTCTCCCCAGATCATATTCCTGTCTCCATTCCGTGTTCCTCTGCAAAGGCCTTCAGTTCTCCGGCAGTGCAGCAGCCTCCCTGCCCGCCGGTCTTTGTGCATGCATACGCGCCTGCGGCACAGGCCAGCTTCAGGCATGTCCCGTAATCATATCCATGCAGCAGTGATGCCAGGAAAACGCCCGCAAACGTATCTCCGGCTCCCGTGGAATCAATTACTTCCTCCAGATGCAGTGACCTGCAGAACCATTCACCGCTCTGTGTATAACAGTACGCACCGCGGCTTCCGTCCGTCACGCATATAAACTCACAGCCCTTTTCAAGCAGCGCCTGTTTTGCATCTCTGCCCAGACTCCGTGAAAGCCTCTCATAATCCGTACTGTTGATAAACAGCGCATCCGCCAGTTCCGTCAGCATCCTGCTTCTGTGCGGATCATCATATTTGCTGGTCCCGTCAAACACCATTTTCGCACCGTGTCTTTTTGCCTCCAGCAGCGGTCCGGTATCCGCAAATGATCTTTCAACCATATGCATCAGAGAATAAATATAAGCCGAATTGTTCAGCAGATTCCGGATATCTTCATCCACCGTATAGAACGGCCGCACCGGATCACAGACAATCATGGTCCTTCTGTCACCGCTGTTCAGGATCACCACCCTGCCGTCAGTGCAGTCTTCCCCGTAGCATATATGAGAATCATCAACACCGTACCGTCTTAATGCTTCAGTAATTACTGCGGTTGCCTCATCCTCCGGATTCAGATAATCCAGTGCCCTGACATCCGCTCCGAAAGCCGACGCCGCACAGCCCACATTCAGAGGGCAGCCGCCTGCCATGATTCCGGCCCGTTTTCCGTGGGTAAAATCTCCCTCCTCCGGATAACTGTCAATTCTGTAAAATTCATCCACGTAACTGCCCAGCAGAACCGTTATATACTTATCTGTCATTTTCAATACTCCCGTCAGTCATCAGTTTTATTATAGCAAACGGCGGATGCAGGATTTTCCGTTCCGATGCAGATCACAGGACATTCCCTGTAAATTCCGCCAATTGATGAAGCATTCATTTACTGCTATTATTCTGAAGACATACCCATATAATCATCAGCAGCATTACGGAGGAACATATGGCAGCTTCAAAACCAGATTATCTTTACAATCCGGACAAATGTCCCTGTCCCAGAGGAGAAAAAGCCGGATGCCCGCGCTTCCGCAAGTGCGATGCCTGCAGGGCTTTTCACCGCAGCAATCCCAGCACCCCGCTGACTGCATGTGAAAAGAAAGCAAAAGCCGAAGCACAATTCTGAAGAAAACACAGTGCCTCATACGGAAGCACTGTGTTTTTCTTCTGCACTATCTGATCTGATTTCTGATTTTCTCTGTATATTCCAGATACAGGCGTATTGTTTCATCACACCACGCATCGAATTCAGGATCCTCCTTTTTCTTTTCGGGATGTGCATCCATATATTCCATATACATTTCGATGCCTTTTCTCATTGAAATCCTGAAATGAAGATCCGGATTGACCGTTCTCAGCTTTGAAATATCAAACACGTTTGAATAGTATTTGTCTCCTCTGACGGAACCGGCAAAATCATATTGTCTGCTCAGGGAAAGAATCTCCGTGGGAATATGTACGATCTTCACTTCCTTATGCAGAACTTCCCCGATCGTCCGGTACAGCATATTCCATGTGTAGATCTCGGGATTGACGACATAATAGATTTCCCCGGCTGTCTGCCCGTTTCCGATAACCGGATAACACGCTTCCGCAAAATCATCCGCATGTGTTCCTGCCCATACCGATTCCCCGTCTCCGTGAACGATGACTTCCTTATCCCTCAGGATTCTGGATATCACGCCCCAGTATGTCTTTCCTTTAACGCTTAACGGAAGACGGTCTTCGGAATATGTCTGCGTCGGTCTGAGAACCGTCACCGGAAATCCGTTTTCCCGGTACTGCCGCAGAAGATAATCTTCTGCCTCACGCTTTGCCTGTCCGTACGGAGAGTATTCATTTCCTTTTTCCGCAGTCTCATTCATAAGGACTGCTTTTTCATGATCAGCCACGACATTGGTGCTGATATAGATGAACTGCTTTGTCTTTCCCGCAAAAAGCCTGACGTTTTCCCCGGCGTCCTTCAGTGTATAAAGAATGAAATTCATGACAACATCAAATTCCCTGTCCTTCAGAAGCTCCTTCATCGCTTCCTCATCATGAATATCTCCTCTGATCACTTCTGCATTCTCCGGCAGGACATGGTTGTGTGTTCCGCGGTTCAGCACATATACCTCAAAATTCCTGTCTGCACACAGCTTCTTTGTGACAGGAAGAGAAATTGTACCTGTGCCTCCGATCATCAGAATCTTTTTCATATGCCTCCTACTGGGCAATAACACTGCCTCCGATAAACTCTCTCATAATGGAATTGTTCGGTATCATGCTGTCATCATCCACAGCCGTAAAGAATTCCAGGAATCTCAGCATTCTTCTGGCTTCCGGGTATTCCGGTTCATCAATCGTGATCTCCTCCAGCAGTGTCTTGGCATACTTTTTCAGAACTGCCAGTTCATACAGGCACTGACTGTTGAAGAACACATCTGCCTCCTGATTGAACGGGAAGATATTCACTTCCTCGCCGGCTCTGACCGAGGGCCACATGCCGATGGTTTTGGATGCAGGATAGCCTCTGAACTGTGCATCTCTCACGATTCTTCTGAGCATTCTGGCATCAGTCGTCGGTATTCTGTTATGACTGTCAATATTCAGCTGCGTCAGCGGACTGATATAGATTTTGAATTTTTCACTGTCGCTGATGTGGTTGGTCAGTGCCGGATTCAGACAGTGAAGCCCCTCAATCACGACAGGCTGTGTACTGTCTATGGAAATAATCCGGCTGCCGAACTGCTTGTGTCCGGACTTGAAATCAAAAGTCGGTATATCCACTTTTTTGCCGTTCAGAAGATCGTTCATCTGGGCATTGAAAAGCTCGCTGTCCAGTGCGTCCAGGCCTTCAAAATCAGGCTTTCCGTCTTTTCCCACCGGAGTTTCCTCTCTTTCGCGGAAATAGTCATCCGTGCCCAGGTACAGAGGCCGAAGTCCCGTAACGCGCAGCTGGATGATCAGTCTCTTTGCGAATGTTGTCTTTCCGCTTGAGGACGGACCGGCAATCAGGATAATACGTTTCTTTTCCCTGTGAATCTGTTCCGCGATCTCCGCAATCTTCTTTTCATGAAGCGCTTCGCTCAGAAGAATCAGATCCGTATAATTGCGGGCTGTAACAAGCCTGTTCAGATCGGCGGCTGTTTCCACATTCATGATCCTGCACCATCTTGCAGACTCGGAGAACGCGGAATACAGCAGTTTCTGTTCTTCATATTCCGGAACTTCATCCGGTTTGGACTGATGGGGGAACCTCAGCAGCACACCGTTTTTGTATCTTCTGACTTCAAACCATTTCAGATAGGAAGTATCGGGAACCAGTTCACTGTAATACAGTTCTTTTTCATCAAGCAGAGTATAAATGTGGGCATGTTCGAGATCCGTCGCAGATTCAATCAGCTTCAGCTGGTCTATGCGGTGCAGGCTGCGGCTGTGTTCCGTCATGCCTCTGCGGTCAATGACTTCCTCCTCAAACGGGATTGCCAGATCCACAAGCTCACGCATTCTTTTCTCAATCTTTTCCGCACAGGAATCATCAAGCCTGCCGGTATGAATTGTTGTATACAGACCCTTCGACAGAGAATTATGTACTTCAACCCTCACTTTTTCATCAAATACATCGTGCACCGCTTTGATGTAAAGCAGAGTCAGGGATGCCTGGTAGACCATATTGGCCGCGTTGTTTCTCATATCCAGCAGGTCCACCGTGCAGTCATGATCCACCGTCCTGGTCAGACGTGCCGATTTATGATCGATTCTTCCCAGAAGTATCTCGTAAGGCAGTTCATTCTGTATGCTGTCCGCTATTTCCTTCAGCGTCACCGGCTGTTCGTACTGCTTTTCGAGTTTTTTTCCTTCGCTTCTTATCTGAATTATCATTGTCATTCTTTTTCTCCCGATAATATGCATCAAACACTTTTCCGTGCAGTTCTCTCTTTTTCATATTGTCAGGCAGTGTCTGCTTTGAAGCCGGTGTCAGCTTCATCATTTCGTCCTGACATGAAGTCTCATCTTTGTCATCATGGATATGATGATACTTGCCGTCCGAAGACATCTCCCTTGCCTTGACATTGTCCGCAAAGCACAGGTCCAGCAGGACGTGGATTCTTTTACGGATTTCGGCATCCACTACCGGCACGGCAATTTCAACCCTGCGTTCGGTGTTTCTGGTCATAAAGTCAGCCGAGGAGAGATACATTTTCTCATTCCGTCCGCTTCCGAACACATAGATTCTTGAGTGTTCCAGATATCTGCCGACGATCGAACGGACATGCAGATTTTCTGTCTTTCCCTTCACCTGCGGCAGGATGCAGCAGATGCCTCTGATAATCATGTCGATTCTGACACCGGCACAGCTTGCCTCCTTGAGCTTCACTATAATTTCTTCATCGGTAATGGAGTTTTCCTTGATGATGATGCGGCCGTTTTCTCCCTTTGCAATTTCCCTGTCAATCAGCTTCAGCACGCTGCTTTTGAGGCTGACCGGTGATACAAGCAGTTTTGAATACCTGCCGTCCAGTCTGCCGGTCATCATATTGTGGAAGTAGGCAATACTGTCTTTTACGATTCCCGGATCAGCTGTCATATACATCAGATCCGTGTACTGCTTTGCCGTATTCTCGTTAAAGTTGCCTGTTGAAATCACGGCTGTATGCTGGAGTGTCTTTCCGCTCATTCTCGAGATCAGGCAGATTTTGGAATGAACTTTATAATCAGTAAATCCGTACATGACGGTGCAGCCGGCATCCAGCAGACGCTCTGAATAGTCGATGTTGTTCTGCTCGTCAAATCTTGCCTTCAGTTCGATGAGGGCCACTACCTCCTTGCCGTTTTCCGCAGCCAGACACAGGTAGTCCACGAGTTTTGCCCGCTTTGCCAGTCTGTATATCGTGATGCGGATGCTTGTAACCGCAGGATCCTTGGCGGCTTCCCTCAAAAGAAGCAGGAAGGCATCCATGGATTCATACGGATAGGAGAGCAGGACATCGTTCCTCTGTACCTGCGCAAACAGTTTGCTGCGGTAATTGAAAGATGCCGACAGCTTCGGTTCATACGGTTCGTACAGATATTTCTGCGGTGCTTCCAGGAGATCGGAAATACCGAACATATATTTTCTGTCCAGCGGCATAGAGCTGACATACATGATGTTGTCCCTCAGCCTGAGTCTGGTTACCAG